>JAZNNK010000098.1:0-4501 GCA_045580205.1 Faecousia sp. | reverse complement strand
ATATGGAATTTTTTACAAACGATCTTGGAATTGACCTTGGTACATCCAATATTCTGATCAACGCAGACGGAAAAGGAATCGTTGTGCGCGAGCCCTCTGTTGTTGCTGTGGATAAAAATACAGGAAAGCTTCTACAGGTCGGTGCAGCTGCCAGAAATATGCTTGGACGCACACCCGGAAATGTTGTTGCCATGCATCCTCTGAAGGACGGTGTTATCTCTGACCATGAGATGACCGTCAAAATGCTCCAGACATTATTCCAGTCTGTCTCAAAATCCTCTTTGTTCACACCAAAACCGCGTGTTGTCATCAGTGTTCCCAGTGGCGTTACTGAGGTTGAAGAGCGTACAGTAATCAATGCTGCTATTGAGGCCGGCGCACGCCGTGTATATCTGATAGAAGAACCGCTTGCCGCCGCTATGGGCGCAGGACTCGACATTAGTGGTCCGAACGGTCATATGGTCGTTGATATTGGCGGCGGCACTACTGACATTGCTGTGCTGACAATGAACGGTGTAGCTATTTCCTCATCCTTAAAAACTGCCGGTGCAGCCTTTGATGAGATCATTGCCCGTTATATCCGCCGGAAATACGGTGTCGTTATCGGACAAGTAACCGCAGAAGATATTAAAATACAAATTGGCAGCGTATCAACGCACTACGAAAATAACGCCATGCTCGTGCGCGGTAGAGATGCAAAATCCGGTATTCCCAGAGAGATTGAGGTGCTTTCCTCTGAAATCAACACCGTCCTTCAACGCCCTGCCTTACACATTGTTGAAGAAGTACTTTCCCTCCTGGAGGATACGTCTCCGGAGCTTGTTGCCGATATCGGTCAAAACGGCATTACACTAACCGGCGGCGGCAGTCTTCTGTCCGGCATGGATGTACTGCTAAGCGAAGGAACCGGTATTGTATGTAAAATTGCAGACGATGCTGACTCCTGTGTCGCCTACGGCTGCGGAAAGAGCCTCGCCTGGATCAACCACATGCAGGAAGGACCGATCAACATCGCCAGAAAACGTATTCTTCGCAGATGATCTGTCTATTGTTTGGATAAATCCATATTATATATGGTACTAAATACGAATTAACATACAGGAGGTATTACTTATGACGCAATCCTTTGGTATTCTCCCCAATGGCGAAAAAGCAACCCTTTACAAGATTTCCTGCGGAAACATCACCGCGCATGTAACAGACTACGGTGCTACGCTCGTACGCCTGTTTGTTCCCGACAAAAACGGCAATCTTGCAGATATCGTTCTTGGTTACGACGATGTAAACGCCTATGCTAAGAGTGTCGCATACTTAGGCAGTACTGTCGGCAGAAATTCCAACCGTATCAAAAACGCCCGCTTTACACTGGGCGGCCAAACGTATCAGTTAGCATCCAATGAAAACGGTCATCAGCTGCACGGTGGTCCGGACGGTTTTTCCTTCCGTATGTGGCAGGTAACAGAGCATACCGCAAGCAGCATTACCTTCTACCTGGAAAGTCCTGATCTGGATCAGGGCTTCCCCGGAAATGCAAAGGTCCGTGTTACATACGCCCTCGAGGCTGCCGGTATTATGCGCGTTACCTTTGACGCGGTCTCCGATAAGGACACTGTCTTTAATATGACCAATCACACCTATTTTAATATGGCTGGTCATGAGAATACCGGTCGTGCTATGGATCAGCTCCTTACGATTTATTCCGACTGCTTTACTGTTGCTGACAGCGACAATGTTCTTACCGGTGAGCTGCGCAGTGTTGACGGTACACCACTTGATTTCCGCACTGCAAAGCCGGTCGGAAAAGATCTTCGCAGCGACTATGCGCTTATGCAAGGTCCGCGCGGCTATGACCATAACTTTGATGTAAAGAACGACCTGTGTGCAAAGCTGTCCGATCCCCTGTCGGGCAGAACCATGCGTATTTACTCCGCCTGCCCCGGCATTCAGTTCTACAGCGGCAACTATCTCAATGACGCCGGTAAGGACGGTGTATTCTATAATTCCTATACCGGCGTTGCTTTAGAACCGCAGTTCTACCCCGATTCTATCAACCACCCCGAGTGGAAGCAGCCCATCACCCCGGCAAACGTTCCTTATCAATCACAGATCGTATACGATTTTTCGGAGGAATAATTTATGAAAAGTCCCAATTGCGGCTATTGCATGGGCGGAGAGCTTCTGGATAAGTTCGGAATCTTTATCTGCAACCTGCGTGTAAGCCAGCTGATTCTCTTCAAAGAGCAATCAAAACCCGGACGCGTCATTGTTGCTTATAAGGACCATGTCAGCGAAATTGTTGATCTTTCCGAAGAAGAACGGAATCTTTTTATGGCTGACGTTTGTCAGGCATCCAAAGCGCTTCACAAAGCATTTAATCCCAATAAAATAAACTACGGCGCATATGGGGACACCGGCTGTCATCTTCATATGCATCTCGTCCCCAAATATGAAGGCGGCGACGAGTGGGGCGGTATCTTCCAAATGAATCCGCGAAAGGTATATTTAACAGATGCGGAATATACCGCAATGATCGACAAGATAAAAGAAAACCTTTAATCCGTATAACATGCAGGAAACTGTTAGTTTCCTGCATGTTTTTTCTTTTTTTACCGTTGCACAGACCCGACTGACGCGCATAAACTGTCCTATAAGCGCTTTTGCTTATCTATAAAGGAGGTATAATCATGTCTGAATGCTGCAAAGGAAGTGTTGACTGCAATCCGGATGATCTGCGGGAAGCGCTGTCCATTCACACCCGAAAAATTACTGACAGCTGTAGAGATAAGGATTGTATAGAAGACCTGCGCGTTTATCTGACAAGAGGCTCTCAGGCTCTTCTCGATACCGCTACCGGCGCAAAGGTTCGCTGTGCAGAACTAATATATACTTATATTGATGTAGAGCCGGTCGCCTTTGATAGAAACCATTTCTGTGTCGATGTAACCTTTTACTACCGCATTCTTGCAGACGCCGTGATCGGAAGCGCTCGCCCTGCTGCACTCTACGGCCTTGCCGTATTTTCCAAGCGTGCCGTTTTGTGCGGCGAAGACAGTCATGCGCACATATTTACGAGCGATACAAGGATCTTTGAACCCGACGGTCTGACAAGGTATTCCTCCAACCGTCCTACCGCAGTGGTGGAAGTATTGGATCCGATGGTGCTCAGTTCCAAAGTACGCGAAGTCTGCGACATTCACGATGAAACTGTCGTACAGATTCCGAACTATATCTGTCAGATGTTTGATGACGAACTGGTCCTTTGCGGCGACCGTCGCAGATTGTTCGTAACACTCGGTCAGTTCTCCATTATCCGATTAGAGCGCGATGCGCAGCTGATCGTTCCGGTTGTAGATTACAGTCTGCCGACCAAGGAATGCTGCGACACGCCGGGTTGCGCAGAAGATCCTTGCGAGATGTTCTCACGGATCCCATTCCCCTCTGCACAATTCGCGCCATGCTGCTGCGACCGTCAGACACACAGTGAGCAGCATGACTGTGGCTGCTATACGACCACAGGCAACTGTTAATAGGAAAAACGCCGAAGGGATTATCCCTTCGGCGTTTTTTATGCTTTTCCAATCTCCCAGAGCTTTGTCTGGCTGGATTTTTCATATAGTTTTAGATAACTCTCATAACGCGTTCTTTCGATACTGCCCTGCTCAAACGCCTTGCGAACAGCACATCCAGGCTCCGCACGATGAGAGCAGTCATGGAACTGACATTTTCCAATATGCATCATAAAATCCGGAAATGCATACTGCAGATTTTCCTTTAAAATAATTTCCATCTGTTCTGTATCAAAGGAAGAAAACCCCGGCGTGTCTGCAACATAAGTATTGTCTCCCAGGCAATACAGCTGCACGTGGCGCGTAGTATGACGGCCTCGACCCAGCTTTTCAGAAACCTCACCTGTCGGCAAGGTCAGCTCCGGACAAAGCGCATTAAGCATACTGCTTTTTCCCACACCTGTGTTGCCGGTAAACGCCGTAAGCTTTCCGCAGATAAGCGCACGAAGCTGCTGCACGCCCTCCCCGGTCTCAGCACTTGCTGTTATAACATGATAGCCGGCATTGCGATATATGCGTGCAAGATCGACTGCAGGATCAAGGTCGCATTTATTGATACAGATATAAACACTGACATCCTGATCTCCAGCAATTGCCGCTACACGGTCGATCAAAAACGGCTCTGTTACAGGATTGACATTGGCCGCAAAGACCACAAGCGCATCTACATTTGCCACTGCAGGCCGTATAAACGAATTGCGTCTTGGAAGAATCTTTTCGATCATTCCCTGCTGCTTATCATATGAGATCTCTACCAGATCTCCTGTAAGCGGATTTTCTCCGGACCGGCGCAATATGCCTCTGCCCCGGCAGGTTACGATCCCCTGTTCTGTCTGTACATCATAAAAACCGCTTAAGGACCGAATGATGCGTCCTGTCGTTGCTTTCATCATGCCTCGTTAAAGTCCACCCTTTCAGACCACGACTGGCGAATA
>JAZNNK010000097.1:0-4019 GCA_045580205.1 Faecousia sp. | reverse complement strand
TTCTGATTCTGGTTTTGGTTCTGGTTCTGCTTATTCTGATTGTTCATTATAATTTTCCTCCGTTATTTTCTGTGCGGATAAACCGCTAAAATAGCTTTCCCTAAATGTTTATGATTTATCCCTTGCTTTAAAAATTAGACCTGCAAGAAGTCCCGATAAAATTGCCGCTGCAATTCCACCGGCAGATGACTTTAATCCGCCGGTAAAAATTCCGATAAATCCGTCTTGCGCAACGGCGTCCTTTACGCCTTTCGACAAATTATATCCAAATCCGGTCAAAGGTACAGTTGCACCGGCACCCGCAAAGTCAACAATAGGTTTATAGATACCAATACCGCCAAGTAGAACGCCTATCACAACATAACTGACGAGAATCCGCGCAGGAGTTAGTTTTGTTTTATCGATCAGGATTTGACCGATCAGGCAGAACAATCCGCCGACTATAAATGCTTTTGCATAATCCATCGATATTTACCCTCCTGATATTGAAACAGCATGACATACGCCCGGAATGGGCAGACCCTGCTGTGTAGAGGTGGGAGACAGGAGAGCGCCTGTTCCACAAAATAGAATTTTATTAAGTTTTCTATCCTTAAGCTTTTCCAATAAATATCCACAGAGCGTGATCGCACTGCACCCGCATCCTGAGCCGCCGCAGTGCACATCCTGTTTTGAAATGTCGTATACCAGTGTGCCGCAGTCAGTAAGTTTTCCACCGATATTGAGGCCTTCTTGCCGGGCAAGTGATAACAGAACTTCTTTTCCAAGTTGTCCAAGATCGCCTGTTACAATCAGGTCAAAATCTTCAGGTCCGGTATTCAGGTCATTAAAATGTGCACGGATCGTGGATAATGCTGCAGGGGCCATTGCGCAGCCCATGTTGTTTGCATCTTTTATGCCAAGATCTGTAACGGTTCCTACAGTGCAGGATGTGATTTTAGGACCGTTTCCTGTGCGGCTAAGCAGACATGCGCCTGAACCGGTAACGGTCCATTGTGCCGTTGGTGTGCGTTGCCCGCCATAGCCGAGAGGGAAGCGATACTGTCTTTCAGATGAGGCAAAATGAGAGGAAGTCATAGCAACTGCGCGATCAAAAAAACCGCCTCCAATAACCATAGATGCCATCATAAGACTTTCAGCCATTGTAGAGCAAGCACCATACAGTCCTACATGTGGAATCCCTGTGTTGCGCAAGGTAAAGGATGACCCGATGCACTGATTCAATAGATCTCCTGAAAAAACGATATTGAAGTCTGACTGCTTTATATTTGCTTTCTGAGACAGCAGATTTATCGTTAATTGCTGCATTCTTTTTTCAGCCTGTTCCCATGTTTTCTGTCCAAAATAGGAATCGGTGTATGTTTTGTCAAAGGTGTCTGCCAGAGGTCCTTCGGATTCTTTTTTGCCCGCAACACTTGCCCATGCAGTGATAACCGGAGGCTCCGGCAATATAAAGCTCTGTTTGCCTTTTTTAAAATTTGTCATTATAGTTCCTCCTGCATTTTATTATGTACAGTAGGACAATTTATATTATAAAAAATGCCAACACTTTACTGCAAAGTGTTGGCATTTTTATAGGATACCAGTTATTTTCCGGCAAGCGCACGTTCAAGCCATACGCATCCAAAATCAAGAGCAGAATATAAACCGGGTTTTTCACCTTTTTTTACAACACGGTCCCTGCTTTTTGCAGCAGGATCTGTCAGCTGAAGCTGGACGGATACACGTGTTGCGATCTCTGTGCCGTTTATATCTTTGGTCTCTAAAATTTGGAGCATTACAATATGACTGTCAGCCATTGAACCGTAATAGATTAAATTATCCTTGCGCATGAGCGGATGTCCCTTGTACATCAGGACCTTCTTATCATCAGCCATGATTGACCTCCTTGTAAAAAATATGGGAGGCTTTTTGTAAAAAGCCTCCCGGCTGTTTAAGGTTTCTCAAAGAGATAGTTTTGAACAAGCACCTGCAGCAGCTCGTCCCGATCGATCTTACAAATCATACTTCTGGCATTGTTATAATTTGTAATGTAGGTGGGATCTTCGGTCAGCAAATATCCGACGATCTGATTAATAGGGTTGTATCCTTTTTCACTTAGCGCGTCGAATACACTTCGAAGCGTACTGCGCATATTCTCTCTGTCATCACCGGGAACGGTAAATTTAATGGTGCTATCTGTCATGGGAACAACCCCCTTTCCAATATTGATTTTATTATATCCTATTTATTCCTGAGTGTAAAGTATAAAAGAGAAAAAAGTTTTAACGCAGGGTGGCGTCAAGCTTTTCGCTCAGCTTTTTGAGGATATCGGAGATCACTTTCTCGGACTCAACATCTGTCAGGGTTTTGTCGTCTGCGCGAAGTTCAAGAGAGAAGGCAAGGCTTTTCTTTCCCTCAGGAATTCCTGCACCGCAATACACATCAAACAAATGAATATTGCGAAGCAAATGACCGGCGGCAGAAGAAATTACATCTTCGGCTTGTGCAACCGTAATATTTTTATCACAGATGATCGAAATATCACGCGAAACAGCAGGATATTTCGGAAGGGGAGTATATGTTGCTTCGGGGAGCAACTTTGTATAAAGCAAATGGAAGTTGATCTCAGCACAGTATATCTCGTTTTCGATATTATAGTTTTCTGCAACAAGGGGATGGATTTGTCCGATATAGCCAACGCAAACATCTTCAACGATAATCTGTGCGCATCTGCCGGGGTGGTAGCTGGGATTATCGCTGACAGCACTGTAAGAAGCCTTCTTAATTCGCAGTCCAGCAAAAATAGCTTCTAACTGACCCTTAAGATCAAAGAAGTTTTCTCCTGTACCATAGCTTCCGAGGACCAATATTTTCTCCTCTAAGGGCAGAACAGAGCCGGCAACAGGTGTATAAATCTTTGCAATTTCGTAAAGCTTTGCGGCCTTGTTGTGATATGCATTATTTTTAGAGAGAATATCAAGCATGGAGTGCAAGGCGGTGGTTCGCATGATAGACGTATCTTCACCAAGCGGGTTTTGGATGCGCATCGCGTTACGAAGAATAGACTCTGCGGGAATACGGAGTTTATCAAAAATTCCAGGCGAAACAAAGGAATAGGTGATTATTTCACTGTATCCGAGAGAACGGCACAGAGAACCCGTTTTGTTTTCCAGCTTCATAACAGGTGAATATCCACCCTGTGTTGATGTTTTAAATGAAGTTGTAGGTATCTCGTTATAACCGAAGGAACGTCCGACTTCCTCTGCAATATCTGCCATATGCGATAGGTCAGGACGCCAGGAGGGGACATGGATTATGCCGTCTTCTACGGGAATTTCCAAATAGTTCAGATATGCAATCATATCAGATTCAGGGATATTTGTGCCCAGAAGCGCATTGATTTTATCCGGTTCGAGAGTGACCGTTTTAGGCTCGGGAACATAATGAATGATATCGATCATTCCGTCAAGTACATCACCGCAATTGAGAAGTTCGACTAATTCACAGGCACGATCAATTGCGGGAACGGTCATCATCGGGTCCAGATTTTTTTCAAACTTGCTGGAAGCATCTGTGCGCATGCCAAGAGAAAGTGCGGTCTGACGGATTGACGTTCCATTAAAGTTTGCCGATTCAAAGACAACCATTGCAGTATCGTCTTTGATCTCAGAATTTTCACCACCCATGATACCGGCCAGTCCAATCGGACGTTCGTTATCAGCAATCACAAGCATACCGGGTTTGAGATCACGGACAATACCGTCAAGCGTTGTCAGTTTTTCGCCCTCGGTACTCTCTCGGACAAGTATTTTTCCGGAGGAAACATACCGGTAGTCAAATGCATGCATGGGTTGACCGTATTCAAGCATTACATAGTTTGTAATATCTACAATGTTGTTGATAGGACGCACACCGTTTGCGCGCAGACGATCACGAAGCCATTTGGGGGAAGGTGCAATCTTAACATTGGCGACCATACGGGCGGTATAACGGTTACAGAGCGTATCTGCAGGAACCTCTACATCCAGATGCTCAAA
>JAZNNK010000096.1:0-5318 GCA_045580205.1 Faecousia sp. | reverse complement strand
GGTACCAATTTGTATCTGTGTAAGATTGCCATGGACATTGTGGCCAAGCATACCCAGGCAGATGAGCAAGGTGTGCGGATTGCGTATCTGGATGAGATGACCTATCGCCGCTTGCTGTGGGATCATCAGCCGATTACGGATTTTTGGCGCATAGGCAGGGGATATGCAAGGAAATTAGAGCAAAACGGCCTTTATACGATGGGGGATATTGCGCGCTGCTCGCTGGGTGATACCTGCGCGTTTCATAATGAGTCGCTGCTATATAAACTCTTTGGTATTAACGCGGAGCTGCTGATCGATCATGCATGGGGCTATGAAAGCTGCACGATCAAAGATATCAAGGCGTATAAGCCGGTCAATAAATGCTTAAGCTCCGGTCAGGTTCTGCATTATCCGTACAGCGCTTCGCAAACAAGGCTGATCGTGAGGGAAATGGTTGATCAGATGGTGCTTGATCTGGTGGATAAGGCACTGTTGAGTGATCAGATGGTCCTTACAATCGGATATGACATTGAAAATTTGAAGGATCCAGAGATAAAGAGTATTTATCATGGAGAGATCACGAAGGACCATTACGGCAGGAGCGTGCCGAAGCAAGCGCATGGAACGGCAAATCTTGGGAGTTTCACTTCGTCTTTGTCGAAGATCACAGAGGCGGTTATGTCGCTGTATGACCGGATTATTCATCCGGATCTTTTGGTGCGGCGTATCCATTTGACGGCAAATCATATTAAAAGCGAGCAGGAAGTATCTGCAAATGCAGATTTTCTGCAAATGGACTTTTTGGCCGATATTGATACAGGCGAAAAAGAGGCGGAGCAGCTTTTGCTGGATCGGGAGAGGCGCAGGCAGAAGGCGGTGCTCGCGATCAAAAAGAAATATGGGAAGAATGCGATTTTTAAGGGCATGGACCTGACTGAGCACGCCACTACAATCGATAGAAATCGCCAGATCGGCGGACATAAAGCATAAACGAGGTGTTATTCATGAAGCAAACCCATCGGTATGATGATATTATTGATCTGCCGCGTCCGGTCTCCGGTATGCGGGCGCGGATGCCGGTGTCAGACCGCGCAGCGCAATTTGCGGCATTTGCCGCATTGACAGGTCATGATGAGGCAATCGGGGAGACAGCCCGACTGACAGATGCTTTTATTGTGCTTGATGAGGAAGAAAAGGTGATTTTGGACAGAAAAATACGAATGCTGCAGGATAGAGCCGATCAGCATCCGTTGGTTACCGTTATATATTTTTGTGAGGATAAGAGAAAAGAGGGTGGCGCGTATATTCAGATCACCGGAAATGTCAGGAAGGTAGACGAGCGTCAACGGCTGCTGATCTTTACCGATGGAACGGCCGTTTGCATTGAAAAGATCTATACTATCTCATAAAAGTGATGTGCAGGCAAAAAGAAATGACCCTTGACCGTGTTGCCCAGCTCCATCGGTCAAGGGTCATTTCTGTTCACTCTTGATATCTAACATCCTTGATTAACCTCTCTTTCTGCAGATTTGATTTGATCTTCCATGTGTTCCGCGCACATTCCAATGCACCATCTCTTCACTTCTGCTCTCGGTGAGCCCGCCCCTTCGTGTGGCAATGTTCCCGGTGGAGGAAGATCAGCAGGTTGTTAATTTTACCTGTACATTGGTATCACCTCTTGTGTCTATAAGATACCATAAAAACAGGGCGTTTTCAAGACGTAAAACCGTACAAAACTTATAAAGCTGCATTGTATAAAATGCAGAAATGTGTTGTGGCGCATATGTTTTCGTTGACAAAAGATATAGTTGTTTGATATAATAATCCTGTTGGTTGCAAAAAGCGCGAAGGAATGGATCCCTCGCGCTTTTTTATTAAAGTCCGGGAGATGTGCTGCGGGAAACGCGTTTTATCGGGATGCCCCGTCGCGCATATCATTAGGCGTCATTTTGAAATATTTTTTAAAGCAGGCAAAAAAGCCGGTGTAGGAGCTATATCCAAGCATTTCGGAAATACTGGAGCAGGGGATATCTGTTTTCTTCAAAATGGTTTTAGCAACAGACATTCTGCGTTCTAAAATCAGATCCGTGTAGGTCTTTCCGAAAATCTCTATGATAATACGGTCAGCTTGCCGCCGGCTCATGTGCAGAATTTCTGCAAGGTCTGCAGCCGAGGATTTTTTGTTGTAATGTGTGTTGACAAATTGCTCAATGAGGAAATATTGATGGTTGCGCGGACTTCCTAAGGATAACATCCGTGTTTGGGTGTCTGTCGGGCAGGTTTTTTCTGCGCAGGTCGCCACGTGGATGAACAGGAGGCTCAGAAGGAGCTTTCTTTTGTGCAGGTTTTGCGGCGTGTCCGGCGTAGAAAGCAATTGGTGAATGTAAAAAGAGATAACTTCATCCGTAAGAATGATGGGCGCGCGCAGCTTGCCAAACAACTCACTGTAATGAGTAAATTCTGAAAAATCACAATCGGAATAATTTGCTTCGATGTGCCGGAATGCGATCGTCAGCGCAAGGCGCTGATTGCTGCTATGAATATTGCGGTGAAGTGTGTTGGGGGGGATCAGCATCGCACAGCCCTGCTCAACACGCATGACGGTCTCTTCATCGATCAGCTCATCAAGCACGCCGGAGAGGACGTACTGCAGCTCGTGCTTAGCATGCAGGTGCAAGGGACTGTCTGTAGAGATTTGCGGGTGGCTCAGGCTGAAGCTGCCAAGAAAGTCGATTTGCAGATCACCGATATCTACGGTAATATGATTTAAAAAAGGGTCATATAGTGGCTGCACGGTAGATCACCTTTTTCTGTATGTAATATTTGGACATTTATAAGTAATTCCTGTCCAACAGGAAGATGTTAACACCGACGAATATGTGCTATTATACAATTGATTAAGGAAATATGTCAATGTTTTAAAGCAGAATACATTTTTTGCTTTATAACATGGACTGTAGGGAGAAAAATTTACTATATCAGGAGGAGTTTTAAAATGGAAAAAGGCTTTTATACCGCATTAGGCACACCGATCGATCAGAACGGCGCATTGTGTAAGGAGAGCATGGTTCGTCAGATTGAACAGCAGATCGAAGCAGGCGCATCCGGCCTTTTGGTTATGGGCTCGATGGGTAATGCAACGTATCTGCGTAATGATACATATGTGGATGTTGCAAAATGCAGCGCAGAGGCCGCTGCCGGCAGAATCCCCGTGCTTGTGGGCGTTACCGATGTATCGATTGGTCGTGTAATGGACCGCGCAAATGCTATCGCGGATATTGCGGGTATCGATGGAATTGTTTCGACCGTTCCGTATTATTCTACCGTTAATCAGAACGATATTTATGAATTCTATAATGAGATCGCAAACCGTTCTAAAGCGCCTGTATATCTGTATGACCTTGCGGTTGTTACAAAGGCTGCAACAGCTGCATCTACCGTACAGAAGCTGTGGAAGAATGCCAATATTAAGGGTATCAAGTCCGGTAATCTGGTGACGCAGAGGATCCTGATGCGCGCAGAGGACCGCCCTGCAGACTTTGTACAGATGTTCAGCAACCTGGATGAGTTCGATATTGCATATAAGTATGGCATCGATAAGAACCTCGACGGTATGTTTGCCTGCACGCCGAAGACGGGCAAAAAGATGTATGAAGCACTTGCGGCCGGTGATTATGCAACAGGCGCTGAGTACATGGACAAGATCATTATGCTTCGCGATCTGTTCCTGACGACACCCTGTCTGATGAAGGCATTTACATATGCTATGAACCTTTTGGGCTGTGAGGGCAGCTTTGCACGCGATTATGAAAAGGATATTTCCGATGCGGACAAAGAGAAGGTTGCGGCAGCAATGAAGGCACTGGGAGAGATTTAAGGAAGGGGCGTATCGTTATGATTCTTGATATGATCACAAATGCTGCGCAGTATGCCGGCGTGCATAAGGGCATAGACCTTGCGCTTAAGGAAATGGCAGCATATACAGCACAAAATTATTCCACAGGTAAAAAAGAGCTGGATGGCGACAACGTTTTTCTTCTGTGTAATGAATATGAAACGAAGAACCCGGATGGCGCACTGACAGAGGCGCATCAGAAGTATATTGATGTGATGTATATGGTTGAGGGCGAAGAAACGATCTTTGTTAAGCCTGTTACCAAGCTGCAAAATATTACACAGGCATATGATCCTTCCATTGAGGCACTGTTGGCACAGACAGATGAGGATGCAACGCCGGTTCGTTTGACTGCCGGAAGCTTTGTTGTTCTTTTTCCGCAGGATGCGCACGCGCCTGCTTGCTGGGTTGACGGTCCGAAGACAGTCAAGAAAATTATTGGTAAGGTAAGAGTCTGATTCTACGGTATTATCTTAGATAATAATGGATATAGCGGCACAGAGCTTGTCTCTGTGCCGCAGTTTTTATTAAATGGATGGTTTTATGAAGGGGAAACAGAGGGGAGATTTCCCAAATTATCATTTTCACTGTCGTTCGGGATGGATTTAAGATATTCTGTATCACCGCGATGTGCAATTCCAACGTCTGCGATCTCGCCCTGTTTGGCCATTGACACGGCAGCTTCTTTTGATACAATGCTTTGATCGGATAACTGATAGCCCGTGATTCTGCCACCCTCTTTTACAAGGGCAGTAATGCGTTTTGCGTTTGCAGCAGGCTGCGGGATCCGGTCAAGTGTGTTTTTTACAAGATCATTTTGTTGCATATTGATCGCTCCTTTGGAAATAGCATTTGCGGTCTGTCTGATATTATGCAGGTCAAGGCAGGACTTCTTTTATAGTTATAAAGACCATCGAACTGTATGGCATAGTGATTTTTGAAAAAAGATGGACATTCGACACCTTTTGCTTTATAATGTTATAGAATGAAGGGGGTATTTCTGTGAAAGACAATGTCGTTCGCGCTATGATTGAGATCCCTTTGGGATCGAAAAATAAATATGAGCTTGATACTGCTACCGGACGCATTCAGCTTGATCGCGTTCTCTATGCTTCGATGATGTATCCGGCAGAATACGGGATCATAGAAAATACATTGGCGCCCGATGGCGACGCGCTCGATATTCTGGTCATCTGTTCCGATGCGACCTTTCCGGGCTGCATTGTTCCGGCACGTGTTTTAGGCTATCTCGACATGGTCGATAACGGAAAGCCGGACTATAAGCTGATCGCTGTGGTGGATTGCGACCCGCGTTATAATCATTATCAGGGAATTGAAGATATTAATCCTTTTGTCTTGGAAGAGATTGCAAATTTCTTTGCTAACTATAAGGTTTTGCAGGGTATAAAAGTTGAGGTGGGCAGCTACCATAATTGCCGGG
>JAZNNK010000095.1:0-16982 GCA_045580205.1 Faecousia sp. | reverse complement strand
TTTTTTCTACCCCTCTTCTTTTATTTCCCAAGCGGACCCCCCGCTGCCTTCTGGCAGCGGGAGTTTCTCGTAATCTGTGTAAATCTTGACATTTTTTCTAAGAAAGATATAATAACATATAGAGAAAAATATAAGAGGAGTGATCTTCATGGTTTACCGTATGACGATTGCAGGTCTTGAACGTGATCTTCCCATTTGTAAAGTAACAGATGATCTGTACATTGCCGGTTTTGTTGTATTTGGCGATCAGGAACTGACTGTAGCCTGTGCCTCTGAACTTTTGAAAAAAGCACCGGAATACGATTACATTATAACCGCTGAAGCCAAGGGCATCCCCCTTGCACATGAAATGGCGCGGCAGACCGGTGCAAACAAGTATTTTCTTGCACGCAAAGGTCCTAAACTCTACATGACCGGCGTATTTGAATGCTGTGTCAAATCCATTACAACCGCCAAGGAGCAAAAGCTGTATCTCGACACTGCCGATGCAGAGCTGATGCGCGGAAAGAAGATCCTGATCGTAGATGATGTGATCTCCACCGGCGGAAGCCTTACCGCATTGGAAGCTCTCGTAGAAAAAGCCGGCGGTATCGTTGCAGGCAAAATGGCCGTCCTTGCCGAAGGTGATGCACAGGACCGGTCTGATCTGATCTACTTAGAGAAGCTCCCCCTGTTCCACCCTGACGGCACAGTTATGGAGTAACCCCCCCCGGCACTGCAGTCTTCTGCAGTGCCGTTTTCTATGTAAATGCTATGTTTAAATGATCACATTCTACAACTGTTTACTTTTTTTAAAAATTCTGTTATACTTTGACCAGAACAAAATCTGGAGATGAAAACTGTGTATAATACATTCCTTAAAATCGATCTGGATGCAATTCGGGATAATTTCCGCCATATCAAGGAAAAAGCCGGTGTGCCGGTCATGGCTGTTGTCAAAGCGGATGCCTACGGTCATGGCGCAGTGCCCGTTGCACAGCTTTTGGAGCCGGATTGTGCTTTTTTCGGTGTATCGTCCGTATCCGAAGCGCTTGAGCTTCGCCGCGCAGAGATTCAAAAGCCGATTTTAATTTTAGGCAGCACACCGAAGGAACTGTTTTCCACCGTCATTAAAAATCATATCCGTCCTGCTATTTTCTCTGTAGAAGATGCCCGGGCATTGTCCAAAGAAGCGCAAAAGCAAGGTATCACAGCATCGTTTCATTTTGCAGTGGATACCGGCATGAGCCGTATCGGATTCCAGCCGACAGAGGCCTCTGCCGATGCTTGTGCGGAAATTGCCGCAATGCCCTTCCTGCACGCAGAAGGTCTTTTCAGCCATTTTGCAACAGCAGATTGCGCTGACCTTTGCCGTGCCGAAAAACAGGCGCAGCTGTTTGATATGTTCGACAGCATGCTTCGCGCACGTGGTGTGTGTGTCGAGATACGACATCTGGATAATTCCGCAGGCCTTATGAACTTTCAAAATCATTACGAGCTTGTTCGTGCCGGTATCGTTACATACGGTCTGTATCCCAGCGACGAGGTCGACACCGGGCGCCTGTCTCTCAAGCCAGCCATGTCCTGGCACAGTCGCATCAGCCATATTAAGCTTTTACAGCCAGGTCATGAAATCAGCTATGGCGGAACATTTATTACCGAAAGACCAACACTTGTTGCTACAATTCCCGTCGGTTACGCCGATGGCTACCGGAGAAATCTTTCCAATCGCTTTTATGTGCTGATAAAGGGCAAACGCGCACCTATTCTCGGTCGTGTCTGTATGGATCAGATGATGGTCGATGTTACGGATATTCCCGGTGTTGCTCCAGGCGAGCATGTCCTTCTGTTTGGCGCAGACGGTCAGCAGCAGATTCCTGTTGAAGAGATCTCTGCCGCAGCCGGCAGCTTCAACTATGAATTTATCTGCGGCATGAGTCGCCGGACACCCCGCCTGTATTATCAGAACGGTCAAAATGTACTGACTGTAAATTATTTGCTCGATGCGTAAAACATCCCCCGCTTTTGTACAAAAGCGGGGCGTTTTTATTTTTCATCTCTTTGTTTGCATGCATAAAAATATGCCATTTTATAATCTTCAAGCTGCTGATAACACTTTTCAAGCCTTTCTGCCGTTTCCTTTGGATAGCGTGTCTGCGCCTTTTCGTAATGCTTCGCTGCTTCTGAAAAAAGACCTTGCGCAAAATAAGCCTGACCCTTTATATAATACCACTGTTCATCCGGCTCACACGCATTCAGAATAGAAATACATTGCTTGGGATCGTCCCCTTCCAGTGCCGCTATGCCACGCAGCATTATCTCCTGACGGTTATCAGGCAATTCCTTTACGATACCGCTTGCTGACAGATGCCCTGCCTGAAAACAAAGCAGCAAGCGCTTTCGATCAGCCTCAGGCGTATAATAGGAGGTTTTTGCACCCGCTGCTTCTGCCCGCGAGAGCAGCTCGATTGCATATGCACCTCGATTCTGTGCCAGTGCATGCTCCGCAAGACAAAGGCAGGAAAGCGCCTCTAAATACCATCTTTGATGTTCAAAGATCGGATCGGGGGAAATGTATGCCTGCAACTGCTCCAAAACCTTGCGATAATCCCCGTTATCCCATGCGTTAAGCGCCTGAAGCATTTTTTCCTGATTTGATGAAACGACAGTATTTTCCTCCAGAAAAAAAGACACCGGCTTATTGAGCTGTTGGGCAAAATACTGCAGTGTTTTCATAGACGGTCTTGCCGTTCCGTTTTCTATTTGCGAGAGCATATTGCGTGTGATCTTCTCACCGCACAACTGTCTTTGCGACAACCCCGCCTCCAATCGCGCCTGCTTGATTTTTTGCCCGATCTGCATAATATTCCCTCCGGTAATTATTATTTACCCCTATCATAACATATTTTTTCTGATTTTGCTATAGTTACAAAAAATTCATTTGCTATTTTCTGTTATCTGATTTATAAATATCATAAGCAATTATCTGTTTCGGAGGATTCTTTATGGATATCTTTACGCAGGAGGCCGTTGAAAAAACTGCCCGACAGGCATTATTACAGGCCAAGTATAACCCCCGCAAACTCGCGTTGATCCACACAAGCGTTGCCTTAGGCGCTTCACTGCTTTTGACAGTCATTAATTTTATCCTGACCCGGCAGATCGATCATACCGGCGGCCTGTCCGGAATCGGACTGCGATCCGTTTTATCAACCGCACAATCTGTTCTGACAATGCTCAGTGTCCTTCTTCTCCCGTTTTGGGAAACCGGCTTTACTGCCGCCGCCATTGGTTTTTCCCGGCAGGACGATGTATATCCCAACACATTGCTTTCAGGTTTTAAACGATTCGGTCCGGTGCTGCGGCTTCTGCTGCTTCGTGCTGTATTGTGCGCAATCGTGCTTTTTATCAGTATGCAGATCAGCGTTGGTGTTTTTATCATCTCGCCTTTTTCCGATGCGCTTATCGGCGCTATGCAATCTCTGATGGAACAGGCCGACGCAGCTGCATCACTTATGTCTGACCCAACATTATTACAATCTCTATCTGCATATCTGATCCCGTTTTATGTAATTTTTGCGATCATCTTTTTCGTGCTGCTGGTCCCTCTGCTTTATCGATTCCGAATGGCAGATCATTTACTGATGGATCACAAAGCCACCGGCGCGTTAAGAGCGCTCGGAAAGAGCCATCAAATGATGCGCTATAACCGCTTCTCCCTTTTTAAGCTGGACCTGCGTCTTTGGTGGTTCTATGCGCTGCAGCTTATTAGCACCGTGCTGTGCTATGGAGATTTGATCTGGACTGTCTCCGGAATCAGAATGCCCTTTAGCACAGATGTTGCCTTTTTCCTATTTTACGGCATACACATTCTATCGCAGTTAGCGCTTGGTTGGTGGGCAAAGAGCTATGTTGCTACCGTTTATGCAACTGCATACAACATTTTGCTACCGGAGGCAGAAGACCCTGAACCACCCGTTGTAAAAAATTCGCTTTGGGATCTACTCCCCCATTAAATCTTCATAAAATATTTTTTTGAGGCACTCTCGAAACAGAGAGTGCCTCAATCATTTTTACTGTTTTTTTACAGACTGCTGCTCTAAAAGGTCAGATAGAGTAATGCTCTCAAAAAACTCATCCACCATGCTGTCTAACTTTTCCCACATAGGTAATGTATGACAGCAGGATGCGCGCGAGCATGCCGCAGGACCTACCGTTGTACACGAGACTGTATTAAGACTGCCTTCTGTAAGCTTAAGAATACTGCCGACCGTATATTCCTCCGGCTTTCTGTTTAAACGATATCCGCCACCCTTGCCATGCACCGCATCCACAAAGCCCGCCTTTGAAAGAGTCGTCATGATCGACTCTAAATATTTTTGTGATATACCCTCTGCTTCAGCGATTTCCTTTAAAGGAATATACTCCTGTCCGCCATGCAGCACAAAATGTACCATCACACGCAAGGCATAACGCCCTTTTGTTGAAACAATCATAGCTTACTCGTTGCAGTGCGCGCAGTGTTCGCAATCAGGAAACTGGCTTTCATCGTAAGCGATACCGTTTTTGTCATAATAATCCTTCAGCGCAGATTTGATCGCCTCTTCTGCAAGAACAGAGCAGTGGATCTTATGAGCAGGAAGACCCTCAAGCGCCTCGGCAACCGCCCGGTTCGTCAACTTCATCGCCTCATCAATGGATTTGCCCTTGATCATCTCCGTCGCCATTGAGGAAGAAGCGATCGCAGAACCGCAGCCGAACGTCTCAAATTTTACATCCTCAATGATCCCATCGCGAATCTTCAAATAGATCTTCATAATATCGCCGCACTTGGCGTTACCCACCTGACCGATACCGTCGGCATCCTCAATCACGCCAACATTACGGGGGTGCATAAAATGATCCATAACTACTTCACTGTAAAGTGCCATACTTTTCTCCCCTTTTTATCACAGAATATAGCTTCTGACTCCGTTACGCAGATCGCGCCAAACCGGAGACATGCTCCGCAGCTTCTCAACAGTCTGCGGAACAACCGCCAAAATATGATCGATTTCTTCATCGGTATTATACTCACTGAGCGACAAACGCAGTGAACCGTGTGCAACATCATGAACTCTGCCAATAGCAAGCAGGACATGGCTCGGGTCCAGCGAGCCGGATGTGCAAGCCGAACCGGACGATGCGCTCACACCCTGCATATCCAGAAGCAGCAGCAAAGATTCACCCTCAATGCCCTCAAAACAAAAGCTTACATTTCCGGGCAGCCGGTTTTCCGGATCACCGTTTAATGCACAGTGCTCAATTTTTGACAGACCGTTTATGAGCCTGTCTCGCATAGCCGCAACCTTCGCACTGTTCTTTTCCATATTGGCGCAAGCTTCCTCCAGCGCTGCAGCCATACCGCAAATACCCGCAATATTTTCCGTTCCTGCGCGCTTGCCTCGCTCCTGCGCACCGCCGTCAATAATGTTTACAAGCGGAAGTCCCCGACGCACATACAGTGCGCCCACACCCTTTGGACCATGAAACTTATGCGCCGAAAGGCTGAGCATATCGATATTTTGCTCCTTGACATCAATTACCAGATGTCCTGCTGCCTGTACTGCATCCGTGTGGAAAGGAACGCCTGCTTTTTTACAGACAGCCCCAATCTGGCTGATTGGAAGCACTGAGCCGATCTCATTATTGGCATACATACAAGTAACCAGACAGGTATCCTCCCGAAGCGCCTGTTCAACCTGGCTTGCAGTAATGTTATGTCCCTGCTGAACATCTAAAAGTGTTACCTCAAAGCCTTCTTTTTGCAGCTTTTCCAGTGTGTGCAGCACAGCATGATGTTCAAACGCAGTGGAAATAATATGCTTTTTTCCCTTACGCGCGCCAAAATACGCCGCAGAGATAATCGCCTGATTATCTGCCTCACTTCCACCGGAAGTAAAAATGATCTCTTTTGCTTCACAGCCAAGACATTTGGCTACACGGGCGCGGGCGTCCTCCAGCGCTTCTTTCGCTTCCTGACCGGCAGAATGCAGGCTTGACGGATTTGCGTATACCTTATCAAAAAACGGTAGCATTGCGGCAATGGCAGTCGCGCTCATTTTCGTTGTAGCAGCATTATCTGCATATACTTGCATCAATCTGGTCCTCCATTATATTTACCCAGTAGTTTCGTAGGTGATTTTAGCATTATTTACCTATCTTGTCAATAGGCAGCAGGCTGTATTATTCTTATTATAATCTTTCATTTTTATATATGCGATCATTTTTAAAAACTTCCATACCTTACAACGTGTTCCTCATTTTTCGACTTTTACTGCGGTTACAAATTGCGTGAAGCGGAATATTAAAGAAGCAGACAAAAATGGAGGGCTGATGATGAAATTTTTAACAAAATATACTGCAGCAGTGCTCTTTATTTTCTGTCTTGTTCCGCAGACAGCTGACGCCACCCGCCTCCTTATTCCGGTCGGAGAGGTCATTGGTCTGGAACTGACAGATGATACTGTAACCGTTGCAGATTTTGATGAATCACTTGGTAAGGCGGCACAACGGGCAGGACTTCAAACAGGTGATAAGATCATAAAGATCGATAACCAAAACATCTTTTCAGCAGACGATATCCGCAGTGCCCTTGATAAATGTAACGGCACACTCACTGTAACGGTGATGCGAAACGGAAAACAAAAGAATCTGCGCCTTGCTCCACAGATCACGGATAACGGGCCACGCTTAGGTGTATATTTGAAAAAAGGTATCACCGGCGTTGGAACGGTAACCTGGTACGACCCTGACTCCGGCAAATTCGGTACGCTTGGACATGGTGTAAACGATGCACAGGGAAAACTTGTGCGAATGCAGGAAGGCACAGCCTACAAAGCGACTGTGCTGTCCGTTAAAAAAGGAAAGATCGGCACCCCGGGACAGCTAATGGGCGCATTGGATTCTGAATCCCCTCTCGGTTCGTTATCTTCCAACACTTCTAAAGGGGTGTTCGGTATTATTCGCAACGGATGGCCCGGTCAAGCACTTCCCGTTGCCTCCGTCGGCGACATTCACACAGGTGATGCTGTTATACGATCTGCAGTAGACAATAATACCGTCCGGGAATATTCTGTGAAAATTCTTAAAATCTATCCATCCTCCAGATCAGACAGCAGAAATATGCTGCTAAAAATTACAGACCCGGAACTTCTTCAAACGACCGGCGGCATTGTACAAGGTATGTCCGGCTCGCCGATTATTCAGGACGGTAAACTCATCGGCGCCGTTACTCATGTGCTGGTGAATGATCCTACTACCGGGTATGGAATATTTATTGAGAATATGTTAGATGCCGCTGCATAGTGTGCATTTATCGGCCAACCGAAACAAAAAGGAGAAAATATATGGATTTTTACAAAGTTCCTATTGGATTTGGTTTAGCGCTTTCTTCTAATACCGCCGCAATGAATCACTACGCACACTTATCCGAAGATCAAAAACAGGAAATTCTCAACCGCGCCCATAATGTTAGCTCGGAAAAAGAGATGTATTCCCTTGTAGCAAGCCTTGCCAATGGGACAATGCAATAATATAACGGCAGATACGCACTTCCCCGCACAGATTTAAAGGCACGGCAGAAATATCTGCCGTGCCTTTAAAAATCCAACAATCTATCCCGTTATAAAAACAGGTTTTTATACGCCTTTTCGATGGAGTAAATAGGAATAACTTAACGGAGCAAGCACCATTATAAGCACAATACCCAAGAAGATCCAGAAGCCGCCAAAGAAGCCTGTCAGCATAATAACAAAACCGCCAACCGTCCACACCCAACCTGCAAAACGGTGCGTTTTGTTCCAGTTTTCTTCACTATTAAGCGTCCAGGGGATCTTGATGCCAATGGTGTAATTCTGCTTGCACTTTGGCATGTAATTACCGATAACGGCAAATAAAATTCCCATAAACACGGGCATAACAACTTCCATACGCACCTGTTTTCCCAAAGCTACTGCATAGGTTACTGTATGCAGTATAACAGAAAGAACCGGAATGATCCATAAAACCATATGCAAGATTTTTTCAGGATGATTTTCCTTTTTAGGATCTGCTGCCGTACCGAGCATACAAAGCCATTGAACCGCCAGCAAAATCAGCGGCAGTCCAAATACCGAAAAAGGCTTACTGCTCCAGCCGTCGACCTCTCCTGCCGCATTCCAGTGGGTTGGCATCCGGTCCGGAAGCTGATTCCACAGGATTAAACCTGCCAACATTGGCAGCAAGATGACCAGCGATGTTATAATCAGAACCTTCAAATTCTTTTTAATCATTTTTCTGCTCCTTTCAAGCCTGCAAGCCACAGCATAATTTCCTCTAAAACAGAGGCGTTCAACTCATAAAAAATATATTTACCCTCCCGCGTATCGCGGATCAGATCCGCTTCCTTCAGTACAGAAAGATGTTTGGATACTGCCGCGCCACTGACAGGGAACTTTTCCGCAATCTGACCGGCAGGTAACCGACCGGATTTCAAAAGCTCCAAAATCTCCCTGCGGATTGGATCAGACAGCGCCTTCATTGTATTCTGGATTCCCACAATATTACCTTCCTTTCATTTAACCTTTTATTTAATTATAGGATAGCATGGTGCAGAGCGTCTGTCAAGGATTATTTAACAATTTTGTTAAATGTTTTGCAAAAACGAAGCATCGAATATCCGGCAATTGCACATCAAACAGCCTATAATCATTGTCATTTTTTCTTGTATTTTTTATAATCATGTGTTAAACTGGTTGCAGTGCCTGAATTACACATAAGCAGGCCCTGTTCGACAACAGGAAAGGAAAAGGATTATATGGATTCAATTTTAGCCTTTTGGTATCAAATGACTGCCAATCCGCTTTTATTTATCGCTGTAACGCTAACGCTTGGCGTTATTTTGGTAAACGGCTGGACAGATGCCCCCAACGCAATTGCGACCTGCGTGGTAACAAGATGCATGCCCCCCAAGGCAGCGATCCTGATGGCTGCACTGTTTAACTTCCTTGGTGTATTTGTCATGACGCTGCTCAACGCAACGGTTGCCGAAACGATTACCAAAATGGTAGACTTCGGTACAAATCCGGATCTTGCAATTATTTCTTTAAGCGCAGCGCTGTTTGCAATCGTTCTATGGGCCACGCTTGCGTGGGTATTCGGTATCCCAACCAGTGAGAGTCATGCGCTGATCGCCGGTCTTACCGGTAGCGCGATCGCGCTGCACAACAGCTTTGAAGGCGTTAACGGTGCAGAATGGATCAAGGTTATTTACGGTATCGGTATTTCTGTTGGCCTCGGCTTCGGCTTAGGCTGGCTGGTATGTAAACTTGTTGCTTTGCTGTTCTATAAAGCAAACAGGCCGAAAACAGAACCGTTTTTCCGGGGTGCACAGATTGTCGGTGCCGCTTCTATGGCCTTTATGCACGGTGCGCAGGACGGTCAGAAATTTATGGGTGTTGTGCTTCTGTGCGTATATATGTCCCAGGGACAATCCCTGCCGTCTGATATCCACATTCCTATTTGGCTGATGATTGTCTGCTCTGTCGTTATGGCGGCCGGCACTGCTATGGGCGGCAAGAAGATTATTAAATCCGTCGGCATGGATATGGTAAAGCTGGAAAAATACCAGGGCTTTTCAGCAGATATCGCTGCAGCGCTTTCCCTGCTTATTTGCTCGGTTTTCAGCCTTCCTGTATCTACTACCCACGCAAAAACCACATCGATCATGGGCGTCGGTGCTGTAAAACGCGTATCTGCTATTAACTTTGGCGTCGTAAAGGAAATGGTACTTACCTGGATCCTGACCTTCCCCGGATGTGGACTTGTAGGCTTTTTGATGACAAAACTGTTTATATTTATATTTACTTAATAGAAAGGGATTATAAAAATGGCTAAAGGTGATAAATTCTATTTTGAAAACTTTATGGAAAGCACTGCGCTTTCCAAAGAGGCTGCCCTCTATCTTGTAAACTGCCTTGAAAACTATGACCCCGAAAAGATCCAGCAAATGCTTACACAAATGCACGAGATCGAGCACCGCGCAGACATAAAGAAACACGAAATGAATGAAGCTCTTGCAAAGGCGTTCGTTACGCCCGTTGACCGTGAAGATCTGGATATGTTGAGCCATCAGCTCGACGACGTAACCGACAAAATCGAAGAGATCCTGCAGATGTTCTACATCTATAATATTCAAACGATCGATCCTTCCGCCATTGTTTTTGCAAAAAATATTGTCAAATCTTGTGAGCTTCTTTGCTCACTTATGAGCGAATTTGAAAACTTCAAAAAATCCAAGAATATCCAAAAGCTCATTGTGGAACTTAACGATGTTGAAGAGGAATGCGACAAGCTGTATCTGTCCTCTATGCACGAACTAACCAAGGCGTCTGCAGATGTACTGTTAACAATCTCCTGGCGCGACATCTATGATTGTCTTGAATCCTGTGCCGATGCCTGCGAGCATGTAAGTGAATGCGTTGGCTCGGTTATTATGAAAAATACCTGAATGTTTATCCGCACGTTTGCAATTGCACGCGTGCGGATATTCTTTTAATAATCAATACCCCTATTCTGTAATGATGTTAAATAAAATCAAATATACTTGTACATAACACGATTACAGAGGTGCTGATCTTATGAAAAAATCCATACCCTTCTGGCAGGTTATCGGTTTTGTGTTCACCGCGATTGTTGGAACGTTTTTGCATTTTCTTTTTGATTTAACAGGCAAAAATATCGTTGCGGGTCTTTTTTCTGCTGTTAACGAATCGATATGGGAGCACATGAAACTGCTTTTCTACCCAATGCTTCTTTTTGCGGTCATCGAATACTTCTTTTGGGGGAAGGATTGCGATTCATTCTGGAGTATTAAGCTGATTGGCATTTTATCAGGGCTGACTTTGATTCCTGTTATATATTACACTTACACCGGCATTTCAGGGATGTCCGCCGATTGGTTTAATATTACCATTTTCTTTCTTACCGCAGGGTTTTCCTTTTTTGCGGAGACAAAGCTTTTCCAGAGACCATCTGCCCCGGATATCCGATTTGCTTTTGCAGCTGTTTGTCTGATTTCGGTCCTGTTTACTGTTTTTACCTTTTTCCCACCGCAAATCCCGCTTTTTGAAGACCCGACCGCAAGCTAAGGTATCCTTATTAAAAACATTACCTGACATCACAGCATAAAAACTGCCCCATAAAAAACCGCTTCCTGTACGGTCTTTTATGGGGATTCTCAGTTTTATATCATAGATCTTATCTGGAATACTTATCAATAAAATTTTGTTCCTCATCGTAGTCGTTTAATATTTTGCTGTTAGAACGACGATTCATGTCCATTTTAGACTTAGTTTTATGTGTACCGGAATTTGCTGTTAATATTAAAACAAAAAAGACTGCGATCCCAACAACAACCCAAAAACCCATATTTCCCATATTAACACAGCCCCTCTTTATTCTTTTTACATTATTATATTATACGAAATTCTTAATGTCAATTCGGCTACAAAAATTCTTCCATGCTCTTGAAAAAATTTTCCAAACGTTTTATAATGAATGACGGCATGACGAACAATATATACGACGGCATAACGAACGATATGATCGGTGGTGTACAGAAATGGACTACTTAAAAATTAATGATGTTTCAAAAACCTGGGGCATCTCCGCGCGGCGGATCCAATCCCTTTGCGCAAATGGAAAAATCAGCGGTGCTGTCCGTTTCGGAAGAGACTGGATGATCCCTAAAAATGCCATTCGACCTGCAGACGGTAGAACCAAAGCAAGCCGGCAGGAACAAGCCGGTGCTGCAAAGCAAGATCTGCCGATGCCCCGCAAAACACCGTTTTTATATATGAGCGACCTTTTCAGTGTGCCCGGAACCGCTGAACAGAGCATTGAAAAACTTGCAGACAATCACGAGGCACAAGTGCTTTTTGCCGCCGAGATCGCCTATTCAAGAGGCGACATCGACAAAGTCTATGAAAGCGCAAACTATCTGTTAAACAGACATTCTGAATTTTATGCAGTGCTCTCAGCAGGTATGCTTTTAGCATTGTGTGCGATATGGCGCGGCGATCTTGAGATGTGGCATCGCGCAAAGATCCATATTGCTGAAGCTCCCGCCAAAACCGACAAAGACCGCGATATTATGTCCTTTTCTATCACATGCGTCGACAGCATGCTCTATGATGCAACCTCCTTCCCCGAGTGGTTCAAGATCGGATGCTTTGAGCCGTTACATAAAGATGCTCTGCCTGCGGCAAAAGTATTTTACGCAAAATATCTATATGCCACCGGCTATGCTGTTGCCACCAAGCAATTCAAACTGCAAGGTGTGCAAGGACTTTCACTCATGAGCATCATACCGCTTACCATTGAACCAATGATCTCGCAGGCGATGGCAGACTGCTCTGTTATCGCAGAAATCTATCTGCGAATGACATGTGCTGCCGTCTATCACAACAGCGGCAACGACGCACAGGCGATCCGGCATATTGACCGCGCAATCGCATTGGCGCTTCCTGATCAATTCTTTGGACTGCTTGCCGAATATGTACGTGCGCTCGACTCCTTGCTGGAAAACCGTCTGACGCTTGTCAGCCACGATGCCTGGATAAAAGTAAAATCTCTATACCGAATCTATAATAAGGGCTGGTCTGCTCTGAGCGGCTCTGTTCGCGGCCGCACCATTTCCACCACGCTTTCCACAAAAGAGCGCGAGGTTGCAAAGCTTGCCGCATTCGGTATGCAAAACAATGAAATTGCCGAAAAACTTCATATGTCTCTTTCCGGTGTAAAGCAAGCTGTCCGTGTCGTGTCTGAAAAAACAGGCATGTCCCGAGACGAATTTGCAACAATCCTGTGATCGTATATATCCAAACACCCTGCAAAAAGATATATAACCCTGTAATTTTCCTAAAAAAATATGACCGCAAAAACCCGTTTTAGGTAATAAAAAAATATTATCCGTTCTGCTATACTACAACTATCAAGTGGTGTAGCAGAATTTTTTTGAAAGGCGGCCTGATAAAACAGATGATTCGTCAATTATATCCGGAGAACAGCCTCTCTCAAAGACCCATCTTTCAAGAGGGCGACCTTTATAAGATCATATCTCTTCACGGACATACTTTTCCGCTTTACTACGGATACTATGAAGAATGTGAACGGCAAAATCCCGAAATTGATCCCATGCCGATCTACCCCGATTTCCTAAAAGAACCGCGATACACCGATGACGGTTTCCCATTTGTAACGAAAATGCAGGATGCCTGCAAACATTATAATGGAAAAACAGGAAAATATAACGACTGTGCCGAATGCGCTTGCTACCTGCACGGCGACGAGCTGATCGGCATATGTATCTGCCCAAAAAACAAGCAAAATTCTGACAAAGCGCATTCCAACCAGGAGGTGTCCAAATGAAAGTATTTAACCGTCTTCCCCATAAACTGATCAGCCTGCTGCTCTGCCTGGCTATGGTGCTATCCTACCTGCCTGCAGGTATCCTCCGCGCATCCGCAGCTGCAACAGATCCGCGTGTAACCGACCCGCACACACTCAATCAATGGAAAAATTTCTTCGGTATTCAGACAAACCACGCCCAGAACGTCTCCCTCTCTACCGAATATGCCGGCGGTATCTGGACCGACAAATCCGTATTTACCCCCGGTAATATTCCCTCTGAGCTGACAAGTGCTACATACAATAATCAATCCATCTCCGTAGAAGATAAGAAGGACAACTTCCTGATAGCGCTGTCTGCGATCGCTTCGAATAAGCAGATCAAGGGTTATTCCACCATCCCGACCGATACAGTTATCGTTCTCGATCTGTCAAGCTCCATGCGCTATACAGACGATAACGGTTCAAGCGCCGTAGATGAGTTAGTAGAAGCTACTAACAAAGCTATTACGGACCTGCTCGAACTAAATAAAAATAACCGTATCGCAGTCGTCGTATATGCAGGCAATGTCAATAAGAGCTTTAGCTCGGCAAACGGCATTACACAAGTCATACTTCCCCTGGACAGCTATACAACAACATCTTCGGGCGAATATCTGGTATCTGCAAGTGTCGATCGCAATCCTGACCGCGCCATCGAAGTAAAGTCCGGTGTTAAAAACTCTTCCGGCACTTCTATCAGCTCGAACCGCTTTGAGGTTTCCACCGGTACCTATATGCAGGACGGTATCTACGAGGCGATGAAGCTTTTGCTGGGCGCAGAGCCTGTCGTGCAGGAAGGTGTTCAGGCAGGAACTTCCCGTATACCGATCATGATATTGATGACCGACGGCGAACCCACTCTGGCGCACAACGACTATAACGGAAACGATTCCCGTACAGACCTCGGTGTCAGCAATCTGCAAAACTATGATGGCACTACCGGTACATACAGCCATCGCGATACGATTGCTTTTATGACCTCCCTGACTGCTGCCTTTGCAAAAAAACAGATCACAGCGCACTACGGCACAGATACGCTGATGTACACCCTGCCTTACGGCGACGCCGTGCTCAACCGTCCCGAGGCCTTGAGCGTGCTTGATCCTGTAAATGCAAGCAGCGTACAGAATGCCCTATGGAACAGGTTCCTATCAGGAGAAAATATTGCTGTATTCCGCAGCGGAAACCGTCAGAATTATCAGTACCTTTATACATCCAATTCCTCTGTGGAAAGCGAAAAGCTGATTGCTGCCGACAGATTTTATGTAGATAAATACTTCCCTGCGCAAAATGATGACCAGATGCTCAACGCCTTTGCCTCCATTGTAGGCGAAATCATCATTCAGTCTAAATACTACCCCACCTTCGTAGAAAAAGATCACAACCACGACGGTTATCTGACCTTCGTAGATAAAATCGGAAGCTATATGGAAGTTTCCGATATAACCGGTATTGTGATCGGCTCCCGCCTGTTTAGCGGTGCGGCGCTTGCCTCTAAATTCCCCGCAAACACCACCGAATCCATCGTAGCAAGTAACGTATTGGGCGATGCGCTTCTCGACTCCGTTAAAAATCGTTTAGGCATTACCGACGATGCTGTCGCAGCGGCGCTCGTGCAAGACGCCTACGACCATAATCAGCTGATCTATGTCGATGAAAACAACTATGATCACTACATCGGTTGGTTCAGCGACCAGGACGGCAAATATGTGGACTTCTGGCATAAGGATATAACTGCTGAGCAAATCAACAGCGCAATCACTAAAGGCGCTACCCACATCATCCGCTCCTACGCATTCTTAGGTGATACAACTGTCGTCCCCGGTGTATCTAACACAGACATGATGTACATGTCCGTGCGTGTGGCTACCGAAATCCAGACAGGAGAATCGATTGTAACCTGGCGGATCCCCGCTTCTCTGGTACCTACCATCACTTATGAAGTTGAAGTAGAAGTTGACGAAGATGGCGCGATCGCAGATATTATCAACCTGGAGCTTGCAGATACTACTGCCGACTCTCCTATTCGCCTTCTGTATGAAGTAGCGCTTCGCAAGGATATTTACGACTGGAATATTGCACAGAAGATCGACGCAACATACAAACAGAATAACGGCTACGTCTTCTACTCCAACAAGTGGAACGCAAATGCAAACAACACGACGCTCAATACTTACAGCCACTTTGAGCCCTCTGTGCAAAACGAGCGATACTACTACACACAGGACACGGCGGTCATGGTAAAGACCGGCACCGATACCTACGAGATATATACATCTGCCAACAAGCCCTCCGGTGAAGGCTACTACCATGTATACCAGGTGTTTGAGAAATTGGAAAACGGCTCTCTTCGCACCCACAACCACTACGAACCCATCTCCGCCGATGCGATGCAAAGTGTTGTGGCAAGCGACAGCAACCAGTGGGTGATCCCGAAGGGCACGATCCACCGCTATTACGATTACGAAATCGCTACAAAAGCAGAAAACCCCACCGGCACAATGAACTATAGCGACCACCCGTTCGTGGTCAAAAACAACGCCATTTATTACACCTATTCTACACAAGGCAACAACGGCAAGCTGACCGTTACGCCCGCCACCGGCATTGCTCTGACAAAGGCGCTGGCAGACGGCTATACCTCTGATGCAACCTTTACGTTTGTTATCGATGGCGCGATTGCGGGCGCACAGATCGTCCGTGTAAACGCAAACGGTCTTGAATCCGGCCGGGCCGACCTTCCCGCAAACGGTGAGGTTACCCTGACTGCCGGTGAGACAGTATATATCATCGGACTGACTGCCGGTAATTATACGGTTACCGAAAAGATCCCTGCAGGTGCAGACTATCGTGTCCGTGCCGTACGGGTAAACGGTCTGCTCACCACCGGAACCGGTGCAAATGTAACGCTGACAGAACAGACCGTTGCCTCCGTAGAGTTTACCAACGACAAGCAAGGCTACGGCGATCTGATCATCAGTAAGGACGTGATGCATCCGTTTGCTTCTGCACCAAGCGCTCTGACAAACGAGCAGTTTACCATCCGTGTTGACTTAAACGGTGATAATACCGCAAACCGGACCTTTGCAGCATCCGGTTTGACCGGTATTACCGGTATCACAACCGACAGCGACGGTGTGTTTACCGTACAGCTTCGCCACAACGAGGCACTCACCATCAAGGACCTGCCGGAAGGAACGACATACACCGTTACTGAGAACATAACTCAGGCAGGATACAGCTTAAATTCCGGGCTGTCGACCCTGTCCGGTTCTATCCCCTCCGGTTCAGCTGCTCTGGGCCACGTGGTCAATACATACGCACCTGCACCTGCAGAGCAAACATTGATCATCAGCGCCACCAAGACCGTAACGGATGATGCAGGTACATTTGACTGGACCAACAAATCCTTCTCCTTTAAACTTGAGCGCTACGACCCCGAAACTGCCACATACACACAGATCGGTTCGATGACAACGGTTACCACAAACGGTGGCCGCTACGCCTTTGATGCGCTTACCTTCGATACATTA
>JAZNNK010000094.1:0-3583 GCA_045580205.1 Faecousia sp. | reverse complement strand
ACTGTTTGATTTAAACGGTTCGAGTCCCTCTTGGCACGCCAGGAGGGACTCGAACCCCCGACCTACTGCTTAGAAGGCAGTTGCTCTATCCAACTGAGCTACTGGCGCATTTAGATGGAGCGGGTGACGGGAATCGGACCCGCGTATCCAGCTTGGAAGGCTGGTGTTCTACCATTGAACTACACCCGCAGAGCAAGAACCTGCCTCTGCTGATTCAGCGAGAAAGATTTTAGCATACAAATTCTCCTGTGTCAAGGCTGTAACGCAATAATTTCCGGGATTTTTTTATAGATAACATCTGCAACCGCGCCGAACGCACAGTCGCACACCGTTTCGTACCGGTCTGCCACGACGCCGTCTGCCGGGCAGTATGCATAGTCTGCACCGTCGAGCATCGAAATATCATTTTCCGCGTCCCCCACACAGACAAGGAATTTCCTGCCTAACTCCTTCTGCAGTTCGCGTGCGGCTTTAATTTTGGAAACACCCTTTGCGTGCACATCGATAATACGGGGTGCAGCACGAAACACCTCCACCTTATCCCCGTACAGTGTACGAATCGTCCTCTCAGCCTCATCCATACGGGCAAGCTCCTCGGCAGTGCCTTCAAAAAACTGCGCGACTGTATTTGCATGGACCTGCCCGTAAAGGGAAAACTTCAGAAAAGGACCAACATCCTGCCCCCACTGTGCCCGCGCGTACCGCCAGCCCAGCGCCTCATACAGCTCCACCATCTCTTTATTTTGGCTAATCTGATAATGCACATCCTGTCCCTGAATTTCCAGATTCAGCTCCGGATACAGCGACGCCATCTTCTCCATTGTCTGCCAAACATCCAGATCAATCGTACGGCACCGGGTAAGCCTGCCGTCTTCATAAGAAGCGCTGCCGTTATACAAAAGAAACGGTGTGTTGACCGGAATGACCTCCAGGTATTTCCAGAAAGACGCAACACTGCGCCCTGTATTGACTGTAAACGCCCCGCCGTTTTCCATAAAATACCGGATCGCCTCCATATTCCTTTCGGGGATCGTGGAGTCCGGACCGGTTAACGTGCGGTCAAAATCGACGGTGAGTAAAAAATCTGCAAACTTCTGCATGCGATGAAAATGCCCTCTTTTCTATAATTTTGCAACGTTCAACCAGAGATCCTTTGGAGCTTTTCCAGAACCTCCTGAAAATACTGCGGCAGCGGCGCATGTACGATCACAGGCCGCCCGTCGCGCGGATGGCTGAAGCAAAGTGTCGCTGCGTGCAGACACTGACTGCTCTGCCCAAGCTCCGGCTTTTTGTGCCCGTAGACCACGTCCCCTAAAACAGGATGCCCGATATGCGCCATGTGTACGCGTATCTGATGCGTGCGTCCCGTTTCGAGCCGACAGCGCACATGCGTATAGCCGCGATAGCGCGCCACGACCTGCCAATGCGTGCGCGCATCCCGCCCGTTGCGAGAGGTAACGCACATTTTTTTGCGGTCCGTCGGATGCCGGCCGATCGGGGCATCCACCGTTCCCTCATCCTCGCGGAAAGAGCCGCATACAATAGCATCGTATGTGCGCGCCATCGAGTGATCCTTAAGCTGAGAGGCCAGCACAACATGGGAAAAATCATTTTTTGCCACTGCAAGCAAGCCGGAGGTGTCCTTATCGATCCGATGCACGATACCGGGCCGCAGCTCGCCGTTAATGCCGGAGAGCGCATCCGCGCGCGCATACAAAAGTCCGTTGACCAACGTATCATCCTGATGTCCGGCCGCCGGATGCACCACAAGGCCCTTCGGCTTATTGATCACGAGCACATCATCGTCCTCGTAGACGATCTCCAGCTGCATTTGTGTCGCAGGGATATCTGTCATCTTCGCCTCGGGAAAAGTAACGCAGATCTCATCGCCGACGCAAAGTCTGTCATTCTTTTTACCCTTCTTTCCGCGAAGCAGAACGCAGCCATCCTCCATCAGCTTTTGTGCGCCGGAGCGGCTGAGTCCTTCTACCGACCTTGCCAGAAAAGCATCGAGCCGTTCATCGGCAACATCCGCAAAAAGCGTCATTTTTTCTCGTCCCTCCAAAACCGGCGGTTTGCAAAAACCAAATGCACCATAAGCAGTATGCAGCCGCAGGTAATAAAGCAGTCTGCCACATTAAACACAGGAAATTCCATGAAATCCAGCGCGATCATATCCACAACATACCCAAGCCGCACGCGGTCGATCATATTGCCAAGCCCGCCGCCGAAGATCGCAACGACGCACCAGCGCTCAAAAGTCGTAAGACCTAAGCAGTTTTTCGTAAATTCCCAAACGATTGCAAGTGCGAACAGAAGGAAGATCACCAAAAACAGCCACCGCATCCCCTGCAGCACGGAAAAAGCCGCGCCGGTATTGCGCACATAGGTCAGATAAAACAGCCCGTCGATCGCTTGCTTTTGCTCATAAAGGGCAAAATTCTGCACGACAAGGAGCTTAGTAAACTGGTCAAGCCCGACGATGCCCAGCGCAAACAGCGCCATAAAAATATACTGCATCTGCTTCCCTCCCGAAAAATTAAAATTATTTTACCACCGTCCGGTAGGAAAGTCAAATTCTCCTGAAAATAAAAAACCGCCCCGGGTATTCCCGGGACGATGCTCAAAGAGCCGAAAGAAATACAAAGGAATTTTTTAAGTCCTGTACAAAACAGCTTTTTTAGACTATAATAAGATCCGACACGCTTAGTATAGCAAATTTCGTCAATTTTTCAATGAACGATTTTGACGATTCTTCTAAATTTTCCGCACGATAATTGGTGGTATTGCCTATGAAATTCGGATTTTACACGCTTGGCTGCAAAGTCAATCAATATGAAACGCAGGCGATGCAGCAGCTTCTTCTGTCGCAGGGACATACGCTCGGCGATTTTAATACAGCTTGCGACGGCTACATTATCAACACCTGCTCCGTTACCGCGATGGCAGACAAGAAAAACCGAGCCGTCATCCGCCGCTGCCGCCGTCTGCATCCGGATGCCGTGATCGGCGTATGCGGCTGCTATGTCCAGCACGCGCCCGACGCGCTGCGCGCGCTGAATGTAGATGTGTTAGGCGGAAGCGCAGGCCGCGAGGAATTTGTCCGTCAGCTGCTTGCCTGTATGCAGAAAAAGGCTTTTACCGATGTGATGGATAACGCGCTGCGGCGGCGCGCCTTTGAGGTGCTTCCTGCCGGCGGCTTGGAGGGTCGCACGCGCGCCATGCTGAAGATCCAGGATGGCTGCATCAATTTCTGCACCTATTGCATCATTCCCTACACGCGCGGACCGGTCCGCTCCGCACCGGCGCAGCTCGTTCTATCGCAGGCTGAAGCTCTGCAGGAGCAAGGCTACCGCGAGATCGTCCTCACCGGCATCGAGATTGCCTCCTGGGGCGCAGATCTTCCCGAAAAGAAAACGCTTTGCGACCTCATCTGCGCGCTTTGTCGTAAAGTACCGCAGCTGCGCGTGCGTTTAGGCTCTTTAGAGCCGCGAATCGTTACGGAGGAATTCTGCCAAAAGCTTGCAGAGCTTCCCAACCTGTGTCCGCAGTTTCACCTATCCATGCAGTCAGGCAGCGACAC
>JAZNNK010000093.1:0-25234 GCA_045580205.1 Faecousia sp. | reverse complement strand
GCATTAAACGGAGAGCCGGGAATCTACTCTGCCAGATACGGCTTCGATGATACATTGGACGATTGGGGCAGACTTCAGCTTTTGCTGAAGAATACCGAAAATGTACCGGATGGACAGCGTCAGGCACAGTTTGTGTGTGTTATCACGCTTGTTATGCCCGATGGCACTTCAATTCAGGCAAGGGGCGAGGTTCACGGAGAACTGCTGCGTCATGCTGCCGGAACGGGTGGCTTCGGATATGATCCGATTTTCTATTATCCGCCGTATGGAAAGACATTGGCGGAGGTAACACCGGAGGAAAAAAACCGGGTATCCCATCGGGCGCAGGCTTTGCGTCTGTTCTACGAAAAGATGAAGGAGGCTGGTTATGCTCACAAGTAAGGAAAGAGCACAGCTCAGAGCACAAGCCAATACAATCGATACCACGTTGATCGTGGGTAAAGGCGGTGTAACGGAAGCTGTTATCAGTGAGGCACAAACACAGCTTGAAGCCAGAGAGCTTGTGAAAGGAAAAGTGCTCGAGGGCGCTATGATGACGCCTCGCGAGGCAAGCGACGCGATCTGTCTTGCTGCGGATGCGGAAACGGTTGCTGTGATCGGTACGAAGTTTATTATTTACCGGTTCAGTGAAAAACTGCAAGCTGAGCGCAATCAGGTCGGCAGAGCCAAGCGTAAGCCGGTGAAGGAAAATCCGGTACGAAAAGGAGCACAGGCGCGCCGGCAGGCTGCCAGAAAAGCTCGTGAGCAGAGAAATGCGTATTTCCGTCAGCAGGCGATTGATAAGGCAATCGAACGTGAACGCGAAAGACAGCTGCACGAAAAATAATTTTCCGACGGCAACACAGAATTTTGCAGGTTAAGGAAAGGAGTTTCTATGGAAAGGATCGGCATATACGGAGGCGCGTTTAATCCACCGCATATAGGCCATATCGATGCTGCACGATGTGCAGCAGATCGGATAGGACTGTCTAAGCTGTTTATGATCCCCACCTGTGAATCTCCGCATAAGCAAATGCCCAAGAATTCCCCCGATCCGCAACAAAGGCTTAAGATGTTAAGCTGTGCGATTGAAAAAGAAGAGAATTTTGGAGTGTCCGACCTGGAACTTCAGCGGGGCGGAAAGAGCTATACATGGCAGACTGTTGAGCAGATCAAAAAACAATATCCGGGATCGGAATTGATTTTGCTCATGGGCACAGATATGTTCTTGTCGTTTTTATCATGGCGGGAGCCGGATAAAATTCTTGCAGATGCAAGTATAGGTGTTATGTATCGGGGAGAGCCGGGAGAAAAAGAATCTGTTGCCAGGCAGAAAGATATATTACAGGCGCGCGGCGCGAAGGTGTATCTTGTAGAAAATTCTGCAATTGATATATCTTCTACCGAACTTCGCCGGCTTCTTGTGTTTCAATGCGCTGCACCGTTTTTGCCTGCACAGGTAAATGCGTATATTCAGGAGCATGCGTTATATGGAGCAAATGAAAGCTATCGGGACTTGTCAATTTCTGATTTAGAACAGGTATGTGCAGATTTACTTAATCCCAATAGAGTAGCGCATGTGCTCGGATGCCGCAAGGTAGCGGTGGAGCTTGCGCGCTTGTGGGGAGAGGATGAGAACGCTGCTGCAAGGGCGGCCCTGCTGCATGATATTACAAAGGCGCTTAGTGGCGAGCAGCAATTGACTTTGTGCAGAGAGTATGGTATAATTCCGGATAATTTTTCCAGTAAAAATCTTAAGATTATCCACGCACTTACAGGCAGTTATGTAGCAGATAGAATTTTTGGCGAGTCTGAGGCGGTTGTCAGTGCGATTCGTTGGCATACCACCGGCAAAGCAAATATGAATATGCTTGAAAAGATCGTTTACGTGGCAGACTATATAGAGCCGTGTCGGAAATTTGATGGAGTCGACAGACTGCGTCAACTGGCATATACGGATATAGATGAAGCGCTGAGGTTAGGGCTAACAATGACAATAGATCTTTTGGTGAGTCAGGGCAGGGCGGTCTCGCAACAGTCTATAGAAGCTTTGACATATTTAGATCATTACAAAAGAAATCCTTAGAGAGGTATGATACGATGTTGACAGCGAAAGAAGTAGCCTTTGAGGTAACAAAGGCATTAGATAGCAAAAAAGGCGCAGACATTCGATTGCTGCGGATTAATGATGTAAGCAGTTTGGCAGATTACTTTTTGATATGCACCGGCACGTCCAATACGCATGTGCGGACCTTGTGTGATTACGCGGAATATACAATGCAGCAGCTCGGTGAGGCGATGCTCGGTCGTGAAGGACATCGTGGAAACACATGGGAGCTTCTTGATTTCGGATCTGTCGTCGTTCATGTGTTTACAGAGGAAGCACGCGAGTTTTATTCACTTGAGCGTCTTTGGGCAGATGCAGAGCAAGTCGATATCAGCACGATTATTATTGAAGAGCAATAAAAAGGGGAGACAGGCATGAACTATGAATTTAGTGCCATTGAAGCAAAATGGCAAAAGATTTGGGAAGAGAAAAAAATATATGCAGCAGTCAATGGCAGTGATAAGCCGAAGTTCTACGGACTGGTTGAATTTCCGTATCCGTCGGCGGCAGGTCTGCATGTAGGTCATCCCCGTCCTTATACGGCGATGGATATTATCGCCAGAAAAAAGCGCATGCAGGGAATGAATGTGCTGTTTCCGATGGGCTATGATGCATTTGGACTCCCGACAGAGAACTACGCGATCAAGAATCATATTCACCCGAGGATCGTTACACAGAATAATATTGCCAGCTTCCGTCGCCAGTTAAAAGCACTCGGTTACAGTTTTGACTGGGATCGTGAGATCAATACCACTGATCCGAAGTATTTCAAATGGACGCAGTGGATCTTCCTGCAGTTATATAAAAACGGTCTCGCTTATAAGGCGAAGATGCCCGTCAACTGGTGCACGAGCTGTAAATGTGTTCTGGCGAATGAAGAGGTTGTAGAGGGTGTTTGTGAGCGCTGCGGCGCACCTGTCGTTCGCAAGGAGAAGAGTCAGTGGATGCTCCGTATTACTAAATATGCGGATAGACTGATTGACGATCTTGAAGGTTTAGATTTTATCGACCGTGTAAAAGCGCAGCAGACGAACTGGATCGGCCGCAGTCATGGCGCGGAAGTAAAATTCTCCTCTACACTTGGCGATGAGATCCTTGTATATACTACGCGTCCCGATACGCTTTTCGGCGCAACTTACATGGTACTGTCTCCTGAACATGCGCTGGTTGCATCCTGGATGGACAGGTTGGAAAATGCCGATGAAGTGAAGGCTTATCAGGCTGCCGCTGCGGCAAAGTCCGATTTGGAGCGTACGGAACTGAATAAGGAAAAAACCGGCGTGAAGTTGCAGGGTGTTATGGGAATCAACCCCGTAAACGGAAAGCAGATTCCGATCTTTATTTCGGATTATGTTCTCTCTACTTATGGTACAGGTGCGATCATGGCAGTTCCTGCACATGATGATCGCGACTGGGAGTTTGCAAAGGCGTTTGGCTGTGAAATTATTGAGGTTGTTGCAGGCGGTAATGTAGAAGAGGCTGCGTTTACCTTAAAAGACGATACTGCCACTATGATCAATTCCGGATTCCTGAATGGCTTGAGCGTTAAAGAAGCAATTCCTGCCATTACGCAGTGGCTTGAGAAGGAAGGCATTGGATATGCCAAGACGAATTTTAAGCTGCGCGACTGGGTGTTCTCCCGTCAGCGATATTGGGGCGAGCCTATACCTATTATTCATTGTTCTAAGTGCGGTGAAGTGCCAATGGACGAGAGCCAGCTTCCGCTTTTGTTGCCGGATGTCGAGTCGTATGAGCCGACCGATGACGGCGAAAGTCCGTTGTCTGCTATTACCGATTGGGTAAATGTAAAATGTCCCTGCTGTGGAGCAGATGCAAAGCGTGAAACGGTTACGATGCCGCAGTGGGCTGGCTCTTCATGGTATTTCCTGCGTTATATGGATCCTGATAACGATGAGGCGCTTGCTTCCCCCGAGGCAATAGAGTATTGGGGTCCGGTTGACTGGTATTACGGTGGTATGGAGCACACCACGCTGCACCTGCTGTATTCGCGCTTCTGGCATAAGTTCTTATATGACATCGGTGTTGTGCCGACAAAAGAGCCGTATGCAAAGCGTACAAGTCATGGTATGATTCTGGGTCAGAATCCGCATTATGTTGGTAATTTTGAGACGCAGGAAGAAAAGGATGCAATGGTCGCCAAGTATGGTGCCGATGCGATGCGTCCTGCAGTCAAGATGTCCAAGAGTCTGGGAAATGTCGTCAACCCCGATGATGTTATTCATGAGTTTGGTGCAGATACGATGCGTCTTTATGTCATGTTTATCGGCGATTTTGAGAAAGCCGCAACATGGTCTCCTGATGCGGTAAAGGGCTGCAAGCGCTTTTTGGACCGCGTGTGGGCATTGGCGGAGAAGGTTGATGATGTTCAGACCGATTATAGCGCAGGCAATATGAGCCTTATGCATAAGACGATCAAAAAGGTTTCTGAGGATATTGATAACCTCAAGCCGAATACCGCGATCGCAACACTTATGTCGCTTGTTAATCAGATAAAGGACTGCAACCGTGCTGAGCTGAAGACATTACTGCAGCTTCTCAGCCCATTTGCTCCGCATATTTGCGATGAGATCTGGCAAATGAAGGGCTTCGACGGTATCTGTTCCGTTTCTGACTGGCCGGCATATAGTGAAGAGAAGTGCCGTGATACGCAGGTTACGGTGGCGGTTCAGGTCAACGGCAAAATGCGTGGAACAGTGCTGATGGATTCGGACCTGCCGGATGAGCAAGTTGTCTCCAATGCCATAGCAGATGAAAAAATTGCAAAGTTCTTGGAGAAGAACGGCGGCTCTATTATAAAGTCGATTGTCATTAAAAACAAACTTGTCAATCTGATTGTTAAGTAAAAAAGCATAATATGCTGTATTTTACGGAAAACCTGCTTGACATTCTGATAAAATCGAATTATAATATTTTAGCCTGATATTTTAGGTCCTGAACGCATCCTGGATGAAGCCGGATGCCATCGGAGGGAGGGAAAACAATGTCTGAAATTCGCGTCAAAGAAAACGAATCTTTGGAGAGCGCACTTCGTCGTTTTAAGCGCAGCTGTGCCAAGGAAGGCGTTATTGCTGAGGTTAAAAAGCGCGAGCATTATGTCAGCCCCAGTCTGAAGCGCAAGCAGAAGTCTGAAGCTGCCCGGAAGAATAAGAGAAAGTTCTTCTAAGTTTCCCTCTGCTATATACAGCAATTAAAATCCCGCAGACAGTTGTCTGCGGGATTTTTTTTAAAATAAAAGTTTAACGGTCAGAGATGCAGCCACAAAACCGGTAAAGTCTGCGATCAACGCGGCGGGAATCGTGTATCGTGTTTTATGTATGCCGGCAGCACCAAAATAAACGCTGATTGTATAAAAGGTTGTTTCTGTTGAACCGAGCATGACGGCAACAGTTCTTCCAATTGTCGAATCTACACCGTAATGCGCCATAAGATCGGCACCTGCTGCAAGTGCAGCGCTTCCGCTGATAGGACGGATGAGAACCAGAATTGCTGTTTCCGGAGGTATCCCGAAAAAATGAAAGACCGGCGATAAAAAACTGCTGATCGCTTCAATAGCACCGGATGCGCGCAGCATCGTAACGGCCGTCAGCAAAAGGATCAGGGCGGGGATAAGTGATAGTAGCAGCTTGAGGCCGTCTGCAGCGCCGTTAAGTAAAATGTCGTATGCGTTTTCTCGCTTTCGAAGGGCGATCAGAGAAATAAGCAGCAATAGTCCGGGGACAATGTAATCAGTCATGACGCCACAGCTTTCCGAACATAAATGCCGCAAGAATGCCCAGACCTGCAGAAAAAATACTTGTAATCCATACGGCAGGAAGAATATCAAATGGCGTACTGCATCCGAGAGATGCCCGCACGGCGGCAACATTTGCCGGGATCAACTGTATGGATGCGGTGTTCAGTACAATCAGTCTGCAAAGTTCATCGCTTGCAGTTGCATTTTTTGAATGGGCAACAAGTTTTTGCGCCGCTTGAATACCCATTGGAGTTGCGGCGTTTCCAAGGCCCAGAAAGTTAGCGCAAATATTGGCGCTTAGACTGCCTGCAAGAGAAGCATCTTTCCGGGCAGAAGGGAAGAGTTTGCCGAGAAACGGCATGAGCATTTTTGATAATGCTTGGGTAATGCCTATATGCTCCATGAGCTTTCCAATGCCTGTCCAAAGACAGATAGAACCAGCGATTGATATCGCCAGGGTGATGCCTGCCTGAGCGCCTTGCGGAATCGCTGCCGCAAGAGCACTGCCGTTTCCTGATATAGCTGATGCTAAAAACGATATTGCGATCAATATGGTAAAAATCCAGCTCATGACCATGTCCATCCCTCCATAATGCAGAGTATGCGGCAAAAAGAGGGAATTGACTTTTTGTTTAAGCAGGCATTACAGTTTGGTTTCTAATGTAGCGTCGTATATACTGTTTTTCGAAAGCTTTGTTTCCAGTGCAACTTGCTTGACAGCGTCTTTCCTGCTAATGCCTTTTTTCATCAGAGAGGAAACGATCGCGACAGCATCATCAAGCGAGACAGTCTCTTTTGCTTGTTCAGCAGCGCCGGCAACAACAAGGACGAACTCGCCTTTTGGAGGCTGCTGCGTGTAGAGTTCAATTGCTTCTCTTAGTGTGGTTCGCACGACCTCCTCGTGCAGCTTTGTTAACTCTCTGCACAGGCTGATGGGCCTGTCTTCTCCAAAAACAGCTGCCATGCTTTCAAGTGTGTTCAGCAGCTTGTGCGGCGCTTCATAAAATACCATTGTGCGTCGCTCAGATATAAGAGATTCCAAATGTTCTTTACGGCTTTTTTTAGCAGTAGATAAAAAGCCCTCAAAGCAAAAACGACCGGTAGATTGACCCGATATGCTCAATGCGGTTATGACCGCGCACGGTCCGGGGATTGCGCAAACAGTAATTCCTGCTTCGGCGCATTGACGCACAAGATCCTCGCCCGGATCGGAAATAGCAGGACTTCCTGCGTCCGATACAAGCGCGCAGGTTTCCCCCGAGAGGATCCGTTCGAGAATCATATTGCTTTTCTGCGCCTTGTTGTGTTCATAGTAGCTGACAAGGGGCTTTTTTATACCTAAATGGTTTAATAGCTTCAAGGTTACACGTGTATCTTCGGCAGCAATAAAATCGGCCTGCTCCAGAGTCTGTCGGCAGCGGATGGAAATATCGCCAAGATTACCGATGGGTGTAGGTACAAGATATAACATTCCGGGCATATTATGGCCTCCTAAATGTGATAGATCGTTTGATAGTAAGCAGTGGGGATGCCCTGCGTATCGTACAGGCTTTGTTCTTCCCAGGTTAGGCCCGGATTCGCCCCTTTTCGCAACTGAAGCAGAATAAGAGAAACAGGGCCATCGGTGCGGTGGCGCAATAGGCATAACTTTTTGGGTTCTAAACGGAAAGCGTTTGCGCAGGCAAATATTTCAGCAAGTCGTTCGGGTCGGTGCACCATAAAGAAGTCTCCGCCGTATTTAAGCGCCCATGCCGCAGATTGAAACAGGTCATTCAGCGAGCAATATTCTTCGTGCCGCGCTGTGGGTACGGATCGGCTTTTCGCTCCTGAGAAAAAGTATGGAGGATTTGATATACATGCTGAAAAACTTCCTGCCTCAAGAAAGGAGGGGAGGTCGCGTAAATCTTTGCATATACTGCTAAGACGGGAGGAAAGCTGGTTGTCAGCGATGTTTTCAAGCGCAGTTCGATGTGCGGTGTTGTCAAGCTCAATTCCGGTAACGGTACAGTCGTGGTTGTTAGCGCAGAGAAGAAGGCCTAAAGTGCCGCACCCGGATCCAAGGTCAAGTACTCTTGCGTTTCGGGGCAGTCTGGCAAAATGCGCCAGAGCGATCGAATCCGTACTTAAAGCAAATGCGTTGGGTGCGATCTTAAGTGTAAAGCCGTTATGTAATGTTTCCATAAGCACCTCTAAAAAAATCCGCCTGTGCAGCCGGTTCTCCCGGCGCACAGCCGGGTTGCAGGATCGGAGGATCAGCCTTCCTCGATTGCTTCTACAGGGCAGTTGTCAATGCAGCTGCCGCAATTAACGCAAATGTCAGCGTCGATGATGTACTTGTCTTCGCCCTCGGAGATTGCCTCTACGGGGCAGTTGTCAGCACAGCTGCCGCACTTGACGCAAGCGTGAGTAATATTGTAAGCCATGATTATTCCTCCATTATGTTTCTTGTAACGCATTTAAAATGCATGCACCTATATTCTAACATGTATTTTTTAAAATGCAATTCCTTTTTTGCCAACAGTCGTATATTTTTTCGCCAGCGGGGGAAAAATCTTCCGATAAAGGAGGCTGGCGATGTATTTTGAGGCAGATGTACAGCAGATCATTCTGTCTGCGGCCGGTAAATCAAGGGCGTTAGGACATAGTTATGTGGGGAGCGTCCATCTTTTGCTGGCGTTGGCAGAGGGTTCGGGGCCAACCGCGCAGATCCTTCGCGGGATAGGATTTGATGCAAAAATTGCTTACGCCATGACGGAGATCTTGTACGGCGTAGGCGCGTCGGGGTTGCCTTTGCCACAAGGATTTTCCAATCAGGCGCGTCGTATTTTGCGTGGCGCAAAAATGGAAGCGCAGTATTTTGGCAGCAGGCAGGTGCGGGCTATGCATATACTGCTGTCGCTTTTGCGGTCGAAAAAAACAGCAGCGCAGGAAGTGCTGCTGTTAAACGGGGTGGATGTTGAGGATCTGTTTACAAGGACGGTCGATTATTTATACTGGGATAATTCTTTTCATATACAACCTAAAAAGGGGGCGGTCAGCACGAAACTTCTGGAGCAGTTTGGAGAGGACCTTGTTCAAAAAGCAGCGTCGATGGACCCGATTATCGGGCGGGACCGGGAAATTGATTCGGTCATAGGGATTTTAAGCAGGAAGAATAAGAACAATCCTGCTTTGGTAGGCGAACCCGGTGTGGGAAAAACAGCAATTGCAGAGGGACTTGCGCAGCGAATGGCGGCAGGCAATGTTCCCCCTCAGTTAAAGGATAAGCGGTTAATCAGTCTGAATATGGCTAATCTTGTCGCAGGAACGAAATATCGGGGAGAGTTTGAAGAAAGGCTCCGGGATGTCCTTGCAGAGATCAAACGCAGCGGCGATGTGATCTTGTTTGTCGATGAGATGCATACGATCGTCGGTGCAGGCGCAGCGGAGGGCGCAATTGATGCAGCAAACATTTTTAAGCCTGCCTTAGGAAGAGGAGAGCTGCAAATGCTTGGCGCGACTACGCTCCTGGAGTATCGTAAGCATATAGAAAAGGATCCAGCGCTTGAGCGCCGTTTTCGTCCGGTGATCGTAGATGAACCGGATAGGGAGGCGGCAATTTCTATTTTGCGCGGTCTGCGCCCCGGGCTTGAAAGACACCACCATCTGCATATTACGGAGGAAGCCATTCGCGAAGCAGTGCATATGTCTATGCGTTACTTGCCGGACCTGTTTTTGCCGGATAAAGCGATCGATCTGTTAGATGAGGGCGCAGCCCATGCAAAAATGGAGGAGATGCAAAGCAGCAGAGGTGTGCGACAGACGCTGGAATTGGAGCTTCATGAGGCGGTCAAGGAGAGCCGGTATGAGAAGGCTGCGGAGCTTCGTGATAAAATGCAACGCATAGCGGCACGCGGGGGTGAAGCCCGACGGGGCAGAGCGGTTACGGCGGCAGATATTGCCTGGGCAGTATCTGCAAGGACACGGATTCCGGTAGGACGGTTGACCGCTGATAAGCGTGAGCGGCTGCTCAATTTAGAGAAGATATTATCTGCGCGTGTGATTGGACAGGAAGATGCAATCGCCTTGGTATCGGATGCTGTTCGAAGGGGATTGTCCGGAATACGGGATCAGGACAGACCGGTAGCGAGTCTGTTATTTACCGGACCGACCGGTGTCGGTAAGACGGAGCTTTGCAGGGCACTTGCTGAGGAACTGTTTGGGAATAAAGACTCTATGATACGGCTTGATATGACAGAGTATATGGAGAAGCAATCGGTTGCCCGTCTGATTGGCGCGCCTCCCGGCTATGTGGGGTACGAGGAGGGAGGAAAGCTGACAGAGGCGGTGCGGCGCAGACCGTATTGCCTGGTGCTTTTGGACGAACTGGAGAAAGCGCATCCTGATGTTTCCGGAATCTTGCTGCAGATCATGGAAGAGGGTGTCTTGACCGATTCTATGGGACGTCGCGTAAGTTTTAAAAATACGATTATAGTAATGACTTCAAATGCGGGCGGTGATATTAAAAGCGACGGACTTGGCTTTAATCCTGCGGGCCGCAGCAATGAGACAGATGCGGCACTGCGCCAGCACTTTACGCCGGAATTTTTGGGGCGGGTAGATAAGATCGTGCATTTTCGTGCTTTGCAGCAACAGGATATGGAGAAAATCGTGGAGAAATACCTACAGCAACTTTGCCAAAGAACAAAAGAAGCAGGTGTCCGGTTGCAGCTTCCGGAGAAGCTGTCAGGTACCCTGAGTGTCTATGATAAAAGGCAGGGTGGCGCGCGTCATCTTCGACGTGTGGTGCAGGAGAAAGTTGAAGGGCCGCTTGCCGTGTTTTTGTTACAGTCAAATAAGAAAACGGGAACGATATCAGCCTGCTGGGAAGATAATGCTATTGTTTTTCGTGAATAAATGAACAGATGTTTAATAATCAAGGATTTTATATCTTTTTTATAGTATTTTTAAAAAATTATGACGAAATCTATTGATTTTTTACTAAACATCCGTTATACTGTCCTTAAATGGAGTAAAAGGGTAGCAAAGTGGAGCTAAATGGAGTGGAGGTGAGCGCTGTGATCGGAAAGTACCCTGCAAAACTGGACGATAAGAATCGATTGTTTGTTCCTGCGAAGCTGCGTGCTGAACTGGGAGAGGATTTTTACGTTACACTGGGTGTCAATTGCGGCCGCAGATGCTTGACTGTTTACACTGCTTCCGATTGGCAGGTGTTAGGGCAGAATTATAATGACCTGCCTATATCCCAGCGCTCGGCTGCAACGAGCCTGATTTTTATGAATGCAAATCAGTGCAATCCGGATAAGCAGTTTCGATTTACACTGACACAGTTTTTGCTTGATTATGCCGGCATTGATCGCGATGTGATGATTGTTGGCCGTGCCGGTCAGGCGGAAATCTGGGATGCAGAAGAATTCCGCGCCTTTGAGGAAGAAAATCTTACACCTGAAAAGCTGTTGGCTTCGCTGGAGGCGATCGGTCTATGACGCAGTTTCATCATGTGTCGGTCCTGCTGCAGGAGTGCATCGATGGACTTGAGATTGATCCCGAGGGTGTTTATGTGGACGGCACATTAGGTGGGGCCGGTCATTCCAGTCAAATTGCCGCAAAGTTAAACGGAGGCAGATTGATCGGAATCGATCGCGATACTGCGGCGTTGCGTGCAGCTAAAGAGCGATTAGCACCGCATATGGAAAAGGTAACACTGGTACACGCGAATTTTTGTGAAATAAAGCATATTATGCAGCAGCATAATATTGCGGCCGTAGACGGTATTTTGCTTGATCTCGGTGTTTCTTCCCCGCAGCTGGATAACGGTGAACGCGGTTTTTCCTATATGACAGATGCTCCGCTGGATATGCGGATGAACAGTCAGGACGTTCTTAGCGCAGATACGGTCATCAATGAATGGAGCGAGGCGCAGCTGAGACATATCCTGTATACCTACGGGGAAGAGCGATATGCACCGCAGATCGCCGGAGCGATTTGCCGTTATCGGGAAAACAAGCGTATTGAGACAACACTTGAGCTTGTTGACATTATTCGTTCTGCTATGCCGGCAATGGCATTGCGCGAAAAGCAGCATCCTGCAAAACGGAGCTTTCAGGCAATCCGGATCGCAGTCAATGATGAGCTTGGCGCAGTAGAGAAAGTTATGCAGGATGCGATACCCCTTTTGAAACCAGGCGGCAGGCTTGCGGTAATCACATTTCATTCTCTGGAAGATCGTATTGTAAAAAATGCGATGGCAGCGGCTGCAAAGGGTTGCACATGTCCTCCGCAATTTCCTGTATGTGTTTGCGGCAATAAACCGCAGGTCAGACTTGTTTCAAAAAAACCGATCATTGCATCGGAAAAAGAACTGAATGATAACCCCCGTTCGCGCAGCGCAAAGTTGCGGATCTGTGAAAAAATATAATCGGCAACAGGGAGGAAGATCAGCGTATGGCACACAGAACAGATATTAAATATATTCATATGTACACACAGGGGAGTGCCGCACGTAAGATCGAACCTGTTGCGCCCTGGAAAACTATGAATCTTCCAAGGATAAAAAAACAGAAGAGAGTCGTATTGCATGTCGATCCGGTTGCAATCCTTGGTATTGTGGTTGCGGCAGTGATGCTGATTGCGATGTTTGTGGGCGTTGCGCAGCTTCGTAGTGTGCAGCAGGAAGCGTCTGTAATGGAGCAGTATGTAGATACTCTGAAAAATGACAATAATGTCTTAGAGGATGCATATAACTCTATTGACCTGCAACAGATTGAACAAATGGCCTTGGCGCTTGGCATGGTTCCTGCAGAGCAGGTGCAGAACATATCCATTCGCGTGGAAGTGCCTGAGCGGACACAGACTCCCAGCTTTTTTGATCAGATACGTACATTCCTGACTGGATTGTTTGCATAAAGATTGTCCCGGACAATAGACTGAAATAGCAGCTGCAATGGGCGGCGAGGGGTTCCCTTGCTGCCCATTGAAAGGCTTATGGCTGTTAGAAGGGTCGGGTTGTCTTGGGTAAGCGCAATCAGCAGGAATATGTTCGTCTGCGTGGAGACAGTGGTCAGCACAGGAGAATAATAGCGATCGGGATCGTTTTGGGAATATTGGCGTTTCTGCCGGTCGGAGCGCGCTTGTATGACCTGATGGTTAAAAATTATGAATATTATTCTTATCAGGCGCTGAGAAATCAATCGCGTACTACAAGTGTAACGGCAGATCGTGGTGCAATTTATGACCGGAATATGAATGTTCTTGCCTGTTCTGTAAGTGTTGAGAATATATATCTGGATCCGCATGAACTGAAACAATCAAAAGCAGATGTTAAAAAGATTGCAAGAGATCTTGGTGAGATGTTGGAGCTTTCACCGGAATGGATCGAAATACAGGCAAAAGATACTTCTATGCGATATAAACAGATCGCAGCGCGAGTAGGTGAAGAAACTGCAGGCACGATTCGTAATTACATAATTGATAACGATTTGTCCGGAATCCATATTGAACCGAACTCGCAGAGATTTTACCCGTATAAGTCGCTGGCTGCACAGGTGATTGGATTTACAAATGCGTCCAACACGGGTGCAGAGGGAATTGAAGCGGCGTATAATAGCTATTTGGAAGGTAGTGCCGGAAAGGTCATTACAACAAAAGGCAATAATGAAATGGATATGCCTTTTTCGTATGAAAAATATATCTCGTCGCAGGAAGGATGCAGCGTCGTTCTGACTCTGGACGCAACCGTTCAGGCATGCCTGGAAAATCAAATGCAGGCGGCTATTACCCGATACGATGTGCAAAACGGAGCATTTGGCATTGTAATGAATGTCAACACCGGTGAGATTCTTGCAATGTCGACGTTGGGGAGCTATGATCCAAATGCCTATCTGCAGATAACAGATGCACAGGCTGCCGGTCAGGTAGAAGAGTTGCGTCTTGCATACTTGATGCTTCCGGAGGGCAGTCAGGCCTACGAAGACGGTAAGGCGGCTTATCAAGCGGCACTGACACAGGAAAGGTTGAAGCAGTGGCGTAACCGCTGCATCAGCGACGGTTATGAGCCCGGATCGACTTTTAAGGTGCTGACAATGGCTGCAGCGCTTGATACCGGAGCAATTGATTTAAAAACAGGATTCCACTGCTCCGGTTCAGAGCAGATACCGGGAAGAGCACAAAGGCTGCATTGTTGGAGATCTACCGGACACGGTTCTCAGCAGACACCGCAGGCATTGCAAAATTCCTGCAATCTTGCATTTGCACATATTGCATTAAAGCTTGGGGGAGAACGTTTTTACGAGTATATTGAACGTTTTGGGATCCTTGAAAAAACAGGGATTGATCTTGCAGGTGAAAGTAAAGGCGTCTTCTTTGATAAGGCGCTGGTTACAGATACAGATAAATGGGGTACGGCATCATTAACGTCCGGTTCATTTGGGCAAACATTTAAGCTTACGCCGTTACAACTTGTCAGAGCGATCAGCGCAGTTGTTAATGGCGGAAACTTAATGGAGCCGTATATAGTCTCCGATGTAATAGACGCAGATGGAAATACTGTCCTGCATCAAGAGCCGACAGTTCTGCGAAATGTGATCAGCGAAGAAACAAGTAAAACGATGTGCACACTGTTAGAGTCAGTTGTAACCGAAGGAACAGCCAAAAATGCCAATGTCGCTGGCTTTTCTATCGGTGGAAAGACCGGAACAAGTGAGAAAATAGATGTGTTTGACGAGAATGGACAGCGCGTTCAGGATAAGATTGTTTCATTTGTAGGGGTTGCGCCGATGGACAATCCGGAGTATATTGTACTTGTAGCGTTGGATACACCATCAAAAAGCACCGGCATTTATATTTCCGGAGGTGTTATGGCTGCACCTACTGTCGGTGCAGTGATGGCGGACATTCTTCCGTATTTGGATGTTGAAAAAAATTACACCGGGGAAGATGCCGCCGGCAAGATTGTTGTGGTTGAAGACTTGACCGGATTTACTGCAAAGGAAGCGGAGACACTTTTGAAGAAGGCAGGGCTTACTGCAGAGAAGATCGGCACGGGAGAAACAGTAACCGCGCAGATCCCGTCGGCCGGCCAAAGTGTACCCGGTAACAGTCAAGTGCTGCTTTACTTCGGGCAGCAGCCGCAGCAACGCCTTGTTACGGTTCCGGATTTTACCGGCATGACAAGGCAACAGGCAAATGACACGGCGGGAATTCTTGGGTTGTATATCTTGCCGGAGGGCAATCCGGGCACACAGTCCAATACTACCGTTATATCACAATCACAACCGAAAGACACAGTTGTTTCTGCGGGGACAACAATACGATTGCAGTTCGCGGATACAAAAGCTGCGGATTAAGGAGAAATTATGAAGCTTCATGAATTGCTCAACGGTGTAGAGGTCCTACACATACAAGCAAATATGGATATGGATATTCCGGCGGTGGCGTACGATTCCCGAAAGGTGATGGAGGGGAGTATGTTTGTAGCCATCGCAGGTACAGTGTCGGACGGTAACCGGTTTATTCCGATGGCGATGAGAAACGGTGCATCCGTGATCGTTACAGCAGCAAAACCTGCTGAGGATATCCCTTATGTACTTGTGCGTTCCGACCGCCTTGCGCTTGCTCAGATTGCGGCAAATTTCTATGGACATCCTGCAAAAAGCATGAAGTGTATCGGCATTACCGGAACAAACGGAAAGACCTCTGCGACGATGCTTCTTAAGCATGTACTTGAAACCGTTTTGGGAGCAAAGGTTGGACTGATCGGCACGATGTATAACATGATCGGTTCGGATGCGGTTGAGTCGGAGCGAACAACACCGGAAAGTCTTGATCTGCAGGCGTTGTTTGCAAAAATGCGCGATGCGGGATGCAGCTATGTTGTTATGGAGGTGTCGTCGCACGCGATTGCACTTGACCGTGTTGGCGGCATGCGCTTTGACGTTACGGCGGTAACCAATGTAACGGAGGACCACCTGGATTTTCATCATACGATGGAAAATTACTGCAATACAAAGGCGGAGCTGTTAAAGCGGTGCGATCATGCAGTGATCAATATAGACGATGAATGGGCAGGAAAGATGCGCGCAGCGGCATCCTGCGATGTGGTATCCACATCTGCGCAGAGAGAAGCGGATCTGTACGCGCATGATATTGCGTATTTTTCGAACGGAGTGTCCTTTACTGCTGTTTATAAAGGCAACGCAGCTTCCGTTCATTTGCCGATTCCGGGGAAATTTACAGTGTATAATGCATTGACTGTTCTGGCAATTGCGCAACAGTTGGGTATTACACTTCAGGCTTCTGCAGAGGCACTGCAGTCAGCCAAAGGAGTTAAAGGTAGAGTAGAGGTCGTTCCGACTGCTGCTCAACCGTATACGATTCTCATTGATTATGCGCATACACCGGATGGAATGGAAAATGTACTTTCATCTGTGAGGGGCTTTTGCACGGGCCGGTTGATTGCAGTTTTTGGTTGCGGAGGCGATCGCGATCCAATCAAGCGGCCTATAATGGGAAAGATTAGCACGGAGCTTGCAGATATCGCGGTTATTACCTCCGATAACCCCCGAACAGAAGAGCCTATGGCAATTATTTCTGACATTGTAAAAGGTGTTGGATTGGATAAAAATAACTATATTGTCATAGAAAATCGTCCTTCTGCGATCCGTTATGCTATGGACATCGCGGAAAAGAATGATATAATTATACTGTTAGGAAAGGGCCACGAGACATATCAGGAGATTTGCGGTGTAAAGCACCACCTGGACGAAAGAGAAGTCGTCGCGGCATATCTGACAGAAAAGAGGGAGTAAAATGGGCGCGATCTCGTTACAGCAAGCGGCACAGTGGTGCGGCGGTACGATTGATCCCAAACATAAAGATGTATTGTTCCTTGGTGCGAGTAACGATACCCGCACGATAAAGCCAGGGCAGATATTCGTTGCCTTGCAGGGGGCAAGAGACGGTCATGAGTTTATTCCTGCGGCACTTGAAAAGGGCGCGGCGGCGGTGTTATGTACACATTGCGATGGAGATTACCCGGCAATTGTCGTATCGGACACACGCATTGCGCTTGGAGAAATTGCCCGACAGGAACGACTCAGAATTGGTATGAAGGTTGTTGGCATTACCGGTTCTGTCGGAAAGAGTACCACAAAAGAAATGGTCGCGACTGTTTTGCAGTCCAAATATAAGGTCAGTAAGACACCTGTTAACCACAATAATGATATAGGTATGCCTATGGCGATTTTGTCCATGCCGGAAGATACACAGATTGCCGTGCTGGAGATGGGCATGAATCATTTCCGTGAGATCGCATATCTTACCTCGATTGCTAAGCCTGATGTAGCAGTCATTATCAATATCGGCACGATGCATATTGAGCATCTCGGTTCGATGGAGGGGATTCTTCAGGCAAAGCTTGAAATTCTTGAGGGAATGGATAAGGAGAAAAAGGTGTTCCTCAACGGGGATGATTCTCTTTTGTGGAATCTTCACAGGCGCAAGGATATTACACCCGTGTACTTTGGCTTGCGAAATTCTGAATGCAGTGTGTACGGTAAGGATGTGGAAGCATTCTCGGAACGTATACAGTTGCGTGTGCGTTGCAGGAATATGGAATTTCCGATTGAACTTGCGCTGGAAGGGGAACATTTTGTTCACGATGCGCTGGCTGCTGTCTCTGTTGGATTGGAGTTTGGGGTTGCGCCGGAGGATATACGGCATAATCTTGCGAATTTCCGCAACATGGAGGGCAGACAGGAGATGTTCCAGGCAGGGGCATATACGATCATTAAGGACTGTTATAATGCAGGACCGGAATCAATGGCGGCTGCGCTTGCTGTTCTCGGCAACCGTACAGGGCGACGCATAGCTGTGCTGGGTGATATGCTGGAGCTTGGTCCATGCGCCACTGCTGAGCATTATAAGGTTGGCAGATTGGCAGCTGAAAAGGCAGATCTTGTTTTTGCATATGGTCCTAACAGTGTGAAAATGCTGAAGGGTGCGATCACCGGCGGAATGTCAAAAAACAGGGTAAAAGCATTTGATGATAAGGATAAGCTGGTGCATGCGCTGAAGCTGGCGGCAAAGCCTGGAGATGTGATTCTGTTTAAGGGCAGCAGGGGTATGCACATGGAGATCGCGTTGGAAAAGTTTTTACAGGAAGACAAATAATCGGAGGAAAAACCATGACAAGAATCCTTGTAACAGTTGCGGTCGGCGCTGTCGTGTCTGGCGCGCTGGGATATTTTCTGCTTCCGCTGTTGCGCGCATTGAAGGCAGGACAGTCTATTCGAGAGCTGGGGCCTACATGGCATAACAGCAAGGCTGGTACACCTATGATGGGTGGCCTGATGTTTATCGGTGCAGCTGTTATTTGTTTACTTATAAGTATTTCCTCTATGTCAGAGTATACGGTCTTTTATGCGCTGGCATTGAGCCTTTGCTTCGGATTGATAGGTTTTTTAGATGACTTTTGCAAAGTTAAATATAAACGCAATCTTGGATTGACGGCATTGCAGAAAGCTATGCTGCAAATGGCGGTTTCCGCACTGTATTTGTATCTTTTATATAAAAACGGCAGCATTTCCTGCAATCTTTATATTCCGTTTTTGGATGTAGTATATTCGATTCATCCACTTACTTATATTTTCTTTGCGATGTTTGTTATGGTTGGATGTGTCAATGCGGTCAATCTTACCGATGGAATAGACGGGTTATGCGGATCAACGACGATTCCTGTTATGATCTTCTTCACAGCGGTGTCTGTTTTGAAGGGGAGATGGGATGTTGCACTTTTGCCAGCATGTCTGACAGGTGGTCTGGTAGCATATCTGTTTTATAACTGGCATCCTGCAAAGGTCTTTATGGGCGATACAGGTTCGTTGTTTCTTGGCGGTGTGGTGTGTGCGCTTGCGTTTGCGTTGGACATGCCGCTGATTTTGATCCTTGTTGGTTTTGTGTATATTGTGGAAACACTTTCTGTTATTTTGCAGGTAGGTTTTTTTAAACTGACACACGGAAAACGCTTGTTTAAAATGGCGCCGATCCACCATCATTTTGAGATGTGCGGTTGGAAGGAAGAAAAGATTGTTTTGGTATTTACCGGTGTTGCTTGCGTGATGTGTATCATTGCGTGGTTAGGACTGGGTCTGTAATAGGAAAGGAGCTCATATGGCAGCAGAGCGTATTTCTCTGTATGCCAAAGAGAACCGCCATCCGGAGAAAAACCGGATGGGTGAAAAGATCGATACTATATTTCTCGTGATACTCATGCTGCTGCTTGCTGTCGGCTTGACGATGCTTTATTCAGCCAGCTGTGCACAAAGTGAATACGATACCGGTTATACAGTGTCCACAAGATATCTGCAAAAGCAAGGGATCTGTGCGGTGATCGGTGTTGTGGCAATGATAATCTTAAGTAGAATCCCGCCGGATTTCTGGCTTCATACTGCATGGCCATTGTATGCAGTCAGTATCGTGTTGCTTTTATCGGTACTGCTGTTTGGTGAGTCTGTCAACGGAGCAAAACGATGGATTAATATTGCCGGTATCCAATTTCAGCCTTCTGAGATCGCAAAATTTACGATGATTGTTTTGTTTGCCAGACTTACCAAGGGATTTGGCACATCTGTCCGTCAATTCCGCTACGGTGTTCTTGGGTTTGCTGGCGCCTTGCTTGGAATATTGGTCCCCTTAGCACTTGAAAAGCATTTGTCAGCAATTATGCTTATGAGCATGGTAGCTGTTGTCATGATGTTTGTGGCCGGAACACATCCTAAATGGCTTTTAGCCGGTGCAGGTGTTGCAGTGTTATTTGTGGTGGTATATGTCAGCTTTATGGGATATGCCGGTGATCGAATCACTGCTTGGCTTCATCCTGAGCGCGATCCGGGAGATACCGGCTATCAGATATTGCAATCGCTTTATGCAATCGGTTCAGGCGGACTGTTTGGCCTTGGCTTTGGAAAGAGTAAGCAGAAATATTTGTATTTACCGTTCCAGTATAATGATTATATCTTTGCTGTGATTTGTGAGGAACTTGGACTGATCGGTGCGTTGTTGATTATTGCACTTTTCGCGGCACTGATCCTTCGTGGCTATTGGATAGCGCTGCGTGCTCCGGATCGGTTCTCAACAGTTTTTGCTGCCGGATTGATAACACTCATTGCAGTACAGACGATTTTAAATCTCGGAGTTGTAACAAATCTTTTGCCATCTACGGGAATAGCATTGCCTTTTTTCTCATACGGAGGAACTGCGTTGGCGGTAAATTTGGGAGAAATGGGAATCGTAATGAGCATTTCCCGATACAGAAATCATGCGACACGACAGGAGGCTTTGCGATGAACGTGATATTTACTTGCGGCGGTACTGCCGGACATATCAGCCCTGCTGTTGCGGTTGCAGATCTATGGAAAGAACGTTATCCGGAAAGTAATATCCTTTTCGTTGGCGGTGAGGGCAATATGGAGGAGGAGCTTGTTCCGAAGGCGGGATACCGTCTCGTTACGTTGCCGGCCTCCGGAATGGCAAGAGGGAAGTCCCTGAAAGCACTTTCGCATAATATCAAGACAATTTCTCAATTGATCCAATCTGTTTCCGCGTGTAAAAAGATTATTCGTGAGTTTTGCGCGGATGTAATCGTCGGAACGGGCGGTTATGCCAGCTTTCCTGCACTGATGGCGGGAAGTCTTATGGGGATTCCGATCTGCGTGCATGAGGCTAATGCTATGCCCGGTCTGACTACCCGCCTGATTGCAAATAGAGCTGATCGAGTGCTGACATGTTTCGAGGAGAGTGTCGGATATTACCGGCATCCTGAGAAGGTTGAAGTTGTCGGCATGCCGGTTAAGAGAGAGTTTATCTTCACAAAAAAAGAGGAGGCACGTGCCTCAATGGGCCTTGATGAGCGTCCTGTCATCGTCTCTGCATTTGGCAGTCAGGGTGCAAAAGCGATGAATGAAGTGGTTGCAGATCTGTTCTGTATTGAAAAGGAGGCTGGATTTCCATATCAGCATCTGCACGCCGTAGGAAGCTATGGCTGGGATTGGATGCCTGCGCTTGTCCGCCAGAAGGGAATCCAGACACAGAACAATAAAGATATAATTATCGAAAAATATTTTTATAATATGCCGGAGGTTATGGCGGCGGCAGATGTGATTATCAGTCGGGCAGGTGCTTCAAGCTGTAATGAAATTGCCGCATCCGGAACGCCGTGTATTTTAATTCCTTCACCCAATGTTACCGATAATCATCAGGAAAAGAATGCTCGTTCGTTGGCGGATCAGGGCGCGGCTGTCTTAATGCTTGAAAAAGACTGCACCGCAGAAGCTTTGTATGCACAGATTCAGACGCTTTTGGGAGATAAGGAACAATATAATCAGATGCGTAGAAAGCTGCAAAGCCTGGTTGTGGTCGATTCCACCCAGCGCTTGTGTGATATAATAGCGGATCTGGCAAAGCGTAAAAGCTGATCGCAAAGGAGAAAAAGTATGAACACCAGAGAGAACAATGCCTCGGCAGGAACAAACAGAAGGCCTCGCCGGACAACGCAATCAAATGGCGGACGTAGCAGCACTTCCGGCAGACAGGGTGCTGCCGTAAAGACAAGAACAACAAGAAGCAGCGCTTCAACTGCTCCGAAAAGGCAAAAACAGCCGGCACCGGAGATCGTATACACACAACCCGGTCCCTTTAACAGAAACCGTTTTCTGCTTCGGCTTGCTACGGTGGCAGCGATTGTTATAGCGATTGTTTTCGGCATGTCGATATTTTTTAAGGTAGACGCAGATAAGATCACGGTGTCCGGAACGGAAAAGTATACACCTTGGCAGATCAGAGAAGCGTCCGGAATTCGCGATGGAGAGAATCTTTTCACACTCAGTGATGCGAAGATCAGCAGCAAGATTACGGAAGCACTTCCGTATGTAAAGCGCGTCAGAGTGGGAATAAAACTTCCGGATACAGTCAATATTGAGATTGAGGAGCTTGATGTCGTATATTTGGCTGAAGATAATGCGAGTGGTTGGTGGTTGATAGCTGCCGATGGGACAGTCATTGAGCATACAAGCGCCGCTGCGGTATCTGAGCATACAAAAATTCTTGGTGTAAAGTTAGATTCGCCGGTTATCGGACAAAAGGCCGTTGCGGCTGAAAACGAGCAACCGGAAACGCCCGGCACCGGAGAACAAACACCTGTAACAGTTCTGGAAAGTGAACGGCTTGAAGCCGCAATCTCCATATTGGGATTTATGGAGGCGAGCGGGATCGTTGGACAGGCTGCCAGTGTGGATGTCTCTAATCTGTCAGAATTAGAGATTTGGTATGCAAGTCAATATCAGATCAAGTTAGGCGATACAACGCAGCTTGCTTATAAAATCAGCAGTGCAAAAAAAGCCATTGATCAGATGAGTCCATATCAGCAGGGCATTCTGGATGTAAGCTTTATATTAAAACCGGATCAAATCGTTTTTACAGAATTTGACTAAAGAGTAGAAGAAAATTATAAATTATTTGCTGAAAAATAAGAATTTCTATTGACCAAATTGGAATTTAAGGATAGAATGTAAAGGTAAAGTTATAAATATAGCAGAAATGGGCGCTCCAACTGCTAAACGATACATAGGAGGAAAGCATATGTCTGAAATGAATCAGGATCGCGTTGTTAAAATCAAGGTGATCGGTATCGGCGGTGCCGGTAATAATGTTATTAACCGCATGATCGATGCAGGTGTGGATGCCGTCGATTTTGTTGTTATCAATACGGATAAGCAGGATTTAAATAAATCTGTTTGTAAGAATAAGGTGCAGATCGGTGAAAAGCTAACCGGCGGTATGGGCGCAGGTTCCAAGCCGGAGGTTGGTCAGAAATCCGCAGAGGAGTCCAGAGCTTCTATTGCAAAGGTTCTCGAGGGCGCAGATATGGTGTTTATCACAGCCGGTATGGGCGGTGGTACAGGCACCGGTGCTGCACCGATCGTTGCCGATATGGCACATGAGGCCGGTATCCTGACGGTTGGCGTTGTTACAAAGCCTTTTAAGTTTGAGGGCGCAAATCGTATGCGTCAGGCAGAGGAAGGAATTGCTACACTGTCTGAGAAGGTTGACTCCCTTGTTATTATTCCTAACGATCGTCTTAAGTACGTTACTGATCAGAAGATCACCTTTGCAAATGCGTTCGGTATTGCAGACGATGTTCTGAAGCAGGCCGTTCTGTCCATTTCTGAGTTGGTCGGTGAAGCAGGTAATGTTGTTATCAACCTTGACTTTGCAGACGTTTCTGCGATCATGAAGGATGCAGGTCGTGCACACATGGGCGTTGGCACTGCGTCCGGCCGTGAGAAGGCAGAACAGGCTGCCCTGGCAGCTGTTGCAAGCCCGTTGCTGGAGACCTCCATTAATGGTGCTACCGGCGTTCTGGTCAATGTTACAGGTTCTTCCGAACTGACACTCGATGATGTTGAGACTGCTGCGGGTATTGTTCAGGAGGCAGCAAATCCTGAAGCAAACATTATTTTCGGTGCAACATGGGATGAGAACTTTGAGGATGAAATGCGTGTTACCGTTATTGCAACCGGCTTTGAGCAGAAGGCATCTGCGAACGATGCCGGCGCTGCTTCCGGCAGCACTGCAAAGGTTACTGATGACATCGATGATATCTTCAGCATTTTCAATCGCTAAGTTATAATGTTAAACATCCCGGACCGAGTGGTCCGGGATGTTTTTTGTAAATGGCAGGTGAAGGAATTTGGACACATATTGCGCATTAGCAGAAAGCTATGACAGACTCACAAATGATGTTAATTATCGTGCAGTTGTTGATTTTTATTATCAGATATTGAAACGTGAGCAGCTTTCGCCGCGTACGGCAGTTGATCTGGCTTGCGGAACGGGTTCTGTTGCAGTGTTACTGGCAGAGAAAGGTCTTCGTGTTACTGCAGTTGATATGTCGGAAGATATGCTCAGCGTCGCTGCACAAAAATCGCAGAGCATGATTAATCCGCCGGTATTTATCTGTCAAAAGCTTCAGGAGCTTCATTTGCCTCGCGGCGTTGATCTTGCAGTATGTGCGCTGGACAGTATTAACTATATTACAGATCCTGATGACTGTTCTTGTGCAATCGGTAAGATATACCGTGCGATTAATCCGGGTGGATGTTTTATTTTTGATGTTAAGCATCCGGATGCGCTTTGCGCTATGGATGATCAGGTATTTTTAGATGAAGATGACGATGTGTACTGTGTTTGGCGCAGTGTATTTGATAAGGAATCAAATATCTGTTCACATGGTATTGATCTATTTCAGCGAAGAGGGAATGTATGGTATCGAAGCTTCGAAGAACACAGGCAGTATGCATACAGTCAAATGCAGCTGACCGGATATCTTCGACAGGCAGGCTTTACGGATATTGCAGTATATGCGGATAGGAGTTTTGACGCTCCCGGCAATGCAGAGCAGAGATTGTATTTCAAGGCAAGAAAGGGCAAAATTAAATGAGTGATTATTTAGTGCGCGGTATGACGATGGACGGCATGGTCAAGGCAGTTGCAATCTGCTCGACTGAAATGGTACGTCGGGGTGCGCAGATCCAGGCGACAACACCTAATGCTACAGCAGCGTTTGGCCGGGCGCTGACTGCCGCATCTATGATGGGCAATATGCAGAAGGTAGAAAATGGTTCCATGACACTGCAGATTCGCGGCAACGGACCGATCGGAACGATTGTGTGTGTATCGGATCCGGACGGCAATGTGCGCGGTTATGTATATGAACCGAAAGTTCCTCTTGTAGAAAAGCATCCGGGCAAGCTGGATGTAGGCGCTACAGTAGGAACGCAGGGTACACTGACAGTCATTCGCGATTTACAGATGAAAGAACCTTATGTCGGCTCAGTTCCACTTGTATCGGGTGAGATTGGCGACGATATAACGGCTTATTTTGCGCAAAGTGAACAGACACCGACTGCTTGCGCACTGGGTGTCCTGGTCGATAAGGATATGACCGTCAAGGTTGCCGGGGGATATTTGATCCAACTTCTTCCCGGTGCTACAGAAGAGACGATTGATGCAGTAGAAAAGGGTATTCAACAAGCAGGCGCGGTAACGACTATGCTTGATTCCGGAATGACTCCGGAAGATATTCTCGGTCAGGTGTTAGGAGATTTAGGTGTAGTATTTATGGAGACAACGCCGGTCAGCTATCGCTGTTACTGTTCTCGTGAGCGAGTTACTGCGGCATTGATCAGTCTTGGAAAAAAGGAATTGGAAGAAATCATGCAGGAGGGAAAGACTTTTCCTGTCGAATGTCAATTTTGCGATGAAGTCTATCAGTTTACTGCCGAGGATATTAAAAATATACTGCAGGATATAGAATAAATCAGTTTTTTTACAGGAATAAA
>JAZNNK010000092.1:0-17506 GCA_045580205.1 Faecousia sp. | reverse complement strand
ATCCGCCAATCTGGCCTGCCACATAGATTGGTGTGCCGGACTGGATATAGATCTGAATATTCGGGTTTTCCTGACGGATACGCGTTACCATCGTTGCCCAGTTCTCCAGGCTCTTATCCACGCCATAGAGCGCAATATCATTCATTCCAAGCAGGATGAACACCTTATTGGCGCCAGAGGCCTTCAGTGCATCCTCCGGATCCATATTTTTCCCCTGATAGCTGAGCATCAAACGTTTAGCATCCGATGACACTGCATGACCGACAGAATAACTGCCCTGGCATAAAAATGTCGCATTTCCAAGCGCGCCAGTCGACATATTATAATTACGAAGCGCTAATGTGACGGAATCACCGATAAATGCAGCATCATTAAAGAACACAGTCGCATCACTCGTGCTGTTCCACTTATAATTATCCTTGTAGTTTAAGCCGCAGAATCTGCACGTATAGAGCGTATACCCGGGCTGTGTATCTACAGGCTCAACGACCTGACTTGTATAGCTGTGTGTTGTAGGCTGGGTTTCGTTTCCAATGTAGGTATCGCCGCACTTACAGACGTATTCTACATATCCGCCCTCTGCACAGGTCGCCTCATGGACTGTTCCGGTATATACATGCACATGCTCTGCAGGATTCTCCTCCTCGGAGCTTGATTCTTCAGAAGATGAATCGCTGTCGGATGCATCACCCGTATCTACACTGGAAGAATTATCCGAAGGATCGATAGCCGGATCATTTTCTCTACAGCCTGTGATTACAAAGCAAAACACCACCACAAGCAGCAAACACAACAAATTGCATATCCTATTTTTCATAAATCGTTCCTCCCTGTACTTCATATTAGATACATTATAGTTTCATTTTCGATACTTTTCAACAGTTTTCTGTTTTTTCCATGCAAAAAACCAGCCGACCCAAAAACGAGTCGGCCAATTCCGTTCTTGTATTTTATTTTTTACTTCTGTTAATAAATTTATACGATCATACTGCACCGTCTTTTGTAAAGACAACCTTCAGCGTCATGAATATAATCTTAATATCTGTAAGCATGCTTCGCTCACGAATGTACCGCAGGTCCAGCTCTATCCATTCATCAAAACTGCGAACACGACTGCGCCCCTGACATTCATGATAACAGGAAAGGCCCGTCTTCACATCAAGTCTATGCATCTGATACGGTGTATATTGCTCCACCTCGCGCGGAAGCGGCGGTCTCGGACCAATGATCGACATATCGCCCTTAAGGATATTGATCAGCTGCGGCAGCTCATCAATGCTCGCCCGGCGAATAAACCGTCCTACCTTCGTAACGCGAGGGTCATCTGCGATCTTGAACACAGGTCCATCTTCTTCGTTTTGATCCATAAGCTGTTCAAGCATATCCTCTGCGTTGGGACACATGGACCGAAATTTATAAAGCTTAAATGACCTGCCGTCTTTTGTTAGTCGTGTCTGACTAAAGATGACCTTGCCGCCATCCTCAAGCTTGATCGCAATTGCAGTAACCAGAAAAACAGGACTGAGCACAATCAACGCCAAAGTTGACATAACAACATCAAACACACGCTTACAAATGTCGTACACGGGTTTTTCCGCAGGTTTTACATATACTTTTTCCTGAGCGGTATTTATATCATGAAGTACATCTGCATATTTCTCTTGTACAGATTGCATACCGTTATACTCTCCCATATTTCACTCTATGCCGCCTTGCGACGGTACTTTATTATATCGTGAATCCGGTCTTTTTGCAAGACTTTTAACCGCACACAATATAAGTTTAATATTTTATACAAATATATGGCAAACCGCAGGTGAAAAACCACTGTTTTCCATCTGCGGTTTATAAATTTATCACAATGACGCAAGCGCGACCCTTGCAGCATCCTGCTCAGCCCGTTTCTTGCTGCTCCCCGTGCCTCTGCCGGCAACCTTATCGTTGATCAGAACTTCCACAGAAAACACTTTGTCGTGGTCCGGTCCACTTTCATCCGTGAGCACATACCTGATCACCTGGTTCTTCTTTTTTTGGACAGTTTCCTGAAGCATAGTCTTATAATCAAGATTATGCCGGTTTTCCACGAAAGTATCACTCAAAATAAACCGATTGATCACATCCCGCACCACCTGCATACCGCCATCAAGGTAGCATGCAGCAATCACAGACTCCATCGCATCTGCAAGAATAGATGCTCTGCTTCTGCCGCCTCCCTGCTTCTCACCATGACCTAACAGTAAATGCGCGCCAATATCAAGCCGCCTTGCCGCCTCTGCCAAACTTGCTTCACATACGATATCCGCCCGCATCCGTGTCAGATCTCCTTCCGGTCTGTCCGGAAAAATTCTGTACAAATGCTCGGCTACTACCATACCCAAAACGGAATCCCCGAGAAATTCCAATCTCTCATTACTCCTGAGGCTGTCATGCCAGCGCTCATTGGCATAGGAAGAATGTGTCAAAGCATTCTGTAAAAGCATAATATTTTGAAAACGATATCCAAGCGCCGCTTCCAACTCACTGATCATCCGTTTTCTCCTTCTTATCAGCAAGATCTTTCAGATCCTTCTCAAGCTGCTGTGTCATATCTACCTGTGCGGCATCCATTGCCTGACGGATCGCGTTGGAAAATGCCAAAATATCCGATGAACCATGTGCCTTAATGACCGGTTTTTTAATACCTAACAGCTGCGTACCGCCGATCTGACGATAATCAAGCCTTTTCATGACCTCATCCACGCCGGGCTTACAAAACAGATAGCCGATTCCAGACAACAGATTACGCTTAAATATCTTATGCTTCATCAGACTTCCCATGAACATTGCCGTACCCTCAATGGTCTTAAGCAAAACATTTCCCGAGAAGCCATCGCAGACAATTACATCTACAGCGCCCAGCGGCACGTCTCTTGCCTCCACATTACCGACAAAGCGAATCAGTCCCTGCTCATTTGCTTCCTGCAGAAGCGCATACGCCTCCTTCTGCAGGGATGTACCCTTGGAATCCTCTGTGCCAATATTAAGCAGACCAACCTTCGGCTGATTAACGCCCAATTGATTTTTTGCATACAAAGAGCCCACCAAGCCAAACTGCAGCAAAAATTCAGGTGTACATTCGGCGTTTGCTCCACAGTCAAGAATAACAGTCTTTCCGCCAGCCTTATTGGGCACTGCAGGTCCCATCGCTGCGCGGCGGATTCCCTTGATCCGTTTAACGATCAGTGTTGCTGCAGTCAACAGTGCGCCAGTACTGCCCGCCGAGATAAGTGCATCACCCTGTCCCTCTGCAAGCATCTTTAGTCCTATGACCATAGAAGAGTTTTTACGCTTATGCACGATCGCGGCTGGATCATCATGCATATCCACAACATCCTCCGCATTGGCAATTTCCAGCCCCATAGGCAGTTCTTTGATGTCGTGCTGACGCATCACCTCTAAAATCTCTTCGCCCCGTCCTACAAGTGTTATCTGTACTCCGTACAGCTTTAACGCCTCAATCGCGCCCATCACAGGCGCTTCCGGTGCATGATCACCACCCATAGCATCCAGAATGATCTTCATAGGCACACCCCTTTCTTAAATCCCCTGATGCACCAACTGATCAATGATCGCCAAAGACCGGTTGGATATCGCAAGATTCTTCTCTGCTTTTTTACGAATTCTCTGCTCCAACGGAGAAATAATGCTAAAATTGATATTCATTGGCTGAAAATGATCAATGCGTTCATCACTGATATACAGTCCCAACGCGCCAATGGCTGTCTCCTTCGGAAAATCAGGTAGCGGTCTGCCCTGCACCTTTGCAGCCATAGAGACCGCAGCAAGATACCCGGAAGCAGCACTTTCAACATATCCTTCCACGCCCGTCATTTGTCCTGCAAAAGCCACCATTGGATTGCGACGGTCTGCGTAATATCTGTCAAGCAGCTTTGGGGACTGCAAAAAAGTATTCTGATGCATCACGCCATAGCGCACGAACTCCGCATTTGCCAATGCCGGGATCATAGAAAATACACGCTTTTGCTCACCAAACTTTAAATGCGTCTGGAACCCCACCAGATTATAAACACTTTTAGCCGCATTATCCTGCCGAAGCTGAACAACTGCATACGGCTCCTTCCCGGTCGCAGGATCAATCAGTCCGACCGGCTTCAGAGGTCCAAAGCGAAGCGTATCCTGACCGCGCCGCGCCATAACCTCAACAGGCATACAGCCTTCAAATACGTTCTTATCCTCAAAGCCGTGTACCGGTGCTTCTTCCGCATGGATCAGCTCCCGTATAAAGGCTTCGTATTCCTCCCTGTTCATCGCGCAGTTTACATAATCCGGAGTTCCTTTGTCATATCTTGACTGACACCAGGCTTTATTCATGTCGATAGACTCAGCCGTAACCAACGGCGCAGCTGCATCAAAAAAGTGCAGATACTCCGTGCCGAAATAGCGACCAATCTCCTCCGAAAGAGCATCGGAGGTCAGCGGTCCTGTCGCAATAATCACCGGGCCGTCAGGTACCTGTGTGATTTCCCGATAAGATACTGTAATATTGGGATGCGACAAAAGCTTCTCTGTAACAAGATCAGAAAAGCCCTGACGGTCAACAGCAAGCGCACCGCCTGCCTCTACCCTCGTCGCATCGGCACAAGCCATAATAAGGCTGTCAAGTCGGCGCAGTTCTTCCTTCAAAAGTCCGACTGCATTCTCCAGCCGATCACTGCGGAGCGAATTTGAACAGACGAGCTCTGCAAATGTATTGCTGTGATGTGCAGGTGTTTTCTTGTCAGGCTTCATCTCGATCAATTCTGTCGGGACTCCGCGTTGCGCCAGCTGCCATGCTGCTTCTGAGCCTGCCAGACCGGCTCCAACGACTGTAACCTTCCTCATTTTTTCCTGCTCCCTGTCTTTTTTTCTGCAGTTTTTTTCTTTGTTGTTTTCTTCTCGGCTTCTGCTCCATCTGCCGGCTTCTTATAATATCCGCGCTTATCTTCAGGCAGAAAATTCTCACATGCCTCATTGATACAGAACGGTTTCGAACGACCTCTGCCGGATTTTTTAAACATAGTATTTCCGCACTTCGGACAATCCTCTGCCGTCGGCACATCCCATGTCATAAATCCACAATCCGCACCGCGCTCGCAAGAATAATAGGCATAGCCACGCTTAGACTTTCTTTTCAGAATCGAACTTCCACATTTAGGACATCTGCCTGCCATCTTTTCAACAATCGGTTTTGTATGCTTGCACTCCGGAAATCCCGGGCATGCCAGAAATTTCCCAAAGCGACCGACCTTTACGACCATGTTCCGGCCGCAGATCTCACAGATTTCTTCTGATACCTCGTCAGGCACCTTCAGGCGTGTGCCCTGCAGGGCCGTCTCTGCATCCAGCATCTGCTGATGAAAACGCGCATAAAAATCCTCAAGCACAGCCTTCCAATTACGCTTTCCTGCTTCGACATCATCCAGCTGCTGCTCCATATTAGCGGTAAACTCAACATCAATGATATCGTTAAAACGCTCCATCATGAGGCCTGTAACAACTTCACCAAGAGATGTTGGGACTAAGCGCTTATCCTGCTTATCAACATACTCGCGGTCCTGAATCGTCGAAACAATTCCGGCATAGGTAGACGGGCGGCCAACCCCCTTCTCCTCCATCGCCTTTACGAGTGTTGCTTCCGTATAGCGGGCAGGCGGCTGCGTAAAATGCTGCTGCTTTTCATGCGCGGACATCACAGCCTTCTCGCCCTCTTTCAGATCCGGAAGCCGAGAGCCAACAGCCTCTGTCTCATCATCTCTGCCCTCTTCATAAACAACGGTAAATCCCGCAAACTTCATGCTCTGATGACTGCTACGGAAGCTGTGTCCGGCACATTCACTACTGATAGAGACAGTATCATATATCGCATTTGCCATCTGCGACGCAAGGAAACGGCTCCAAATCAATTTATAGAGCTTGTACTGTTCTTTTGTTAAACTGTCGCGGATCTGCTCCGGATCCAGTTCAACATGTGTCGGGCGGATCGCCTCATGCGCATCCTGAGCGCCGGATTTGGATTTGAAATAATGGAATTTTCCATAGTGATATTCTTTGCCGTAACGGGCTTTAATGAAGGCTGCAGCATCTGCCATCGCCTCATCGCTAAGCCGAAGCGAATCGGTACGCATATAGGTGATCAGACCCATTGTTCCCTCACCGACAATATCAATACCTTCATAAAGCTGCTGAGCGATCGTCATAGTGCGTTTGGGCGTCATGTTCAGCTTTCTGGATGCTTCCTGCTGCAGTGTAGAAGTAATAAAAGGAGGTGCGGCACTACGCTTTTTTTCCGCGCGACGTACTTCTGTTACAACAAATTCCTTGCCTGTAATATCATAAATGACAGCATCGACCTGCGCCTCATTTTCAAGCTCACGTTTTTTATCATCGCCATAATAATGCGCAACAAAAGAGCCGGACTTTGCCACGCGGTCAAGCGTAATATCCAACGACCAATACTCTTTGGAAATAAAACTGCGGATCTCATTCTCTCTGTCCACGACAAGCCGTGTCGCAACCGACTGCACACGACCGGCAGATAAACCTTTGCGGATCTTCTTCCACAGAAGCGGCGACAGCTGATAGCCAACAATGCGATCAAGCACGCGTCGTGCCTGCTGTGCATCTACCAAAGAATAATCGATCGCTCTCGGATTTTCGATTGATGCTTTAACGACCTTCTGTGTGATCTCATTAAAGGTTACGCGGTAGATCTTTTCTTTCGGAAGCTCCAAAAGCTCCTGCAAATGCCAGGAAATTGCCTCTCCCTCGCGGTCAGGGTCAGTTGCCAGATACACCCTTTCCGATGCTTGTGCAGCCTTGCGAAGCTGATCAATCAGTTCCGCCTTCGACTCCAAAGGAAGATACTCAGGCTCAAAGCCATTATCGATATCTACACCCATCGTACTCTTTGGCAAGTCTCGCAAATGTCCCATACTTGCCTTGACGGCATACTCCGGGCCAAGGTATTTTCCAATTGTCTTCGCCTTAGACGGCGACTCTACTATAACAAGATTCAATGCCTTTGACATGAATATCCTCCGCTATTTTGGTATTTCCGTATTCAGAGACACGCGTTTTCCAGGATGATTGCGCACGATCCCCTTTAATGAAAGCATAGTCAGTACGCGCAGCACCTTCGATGCCGGCTGACCAAGCTCAGCGATCAGGTCATCGACCGATCGCGGCTCTGTCTGCAACAAAAGCAGAATTTGACGCTCCTCCTGCGTAACATCGGAAGGCAGGTCATTGATGCCAATATAATTGCTGATGCGAGTCTTGTCAATGCTTTTTTTGTTGTCCGAAGCAGAGGTACTTTCCGGACATGTCTTATTTTGCGCCACTTTCAGCTCAGTAAAAGCCTGTCCAACATTTCCTGCACGAACCGTTTCCTGCAGGGGCAGTACCACCTTATTTTCCGCAAGCTTTCCCGGATAGAGATGCGTATATTCCTTAACGATATCCCAACCGGAAAAAGCGGCATTAGCACCTTCTCTAAGTAACGCATTACTGCCTGCACACGACTCAACATCAATGTTTCCGGGAACCACAAAAACATCCCTGCCCTCACGCAAAGCATGACGAGCCGTAATCAACGCACCGCTGCTCTGAGGCGCTTCTACGACAAGAACACCGTTTGCCATTCCGCTGAGGATCCTGTTCCGACGCGGAAAATTCCACTTATTAGGCCTTGTTCCGGGTGGATATTCAGATAAAAGGCAACCCTTTTGGATCACCTCTTCAAACAAAGATCGATTTGATCTGGGATATGTAACATCCACACCGCAGCCAAGAACACCTATTACCGGCGTCTGCATATCCAACGCACCATGCATAGCCATTGTATCAATACCGGAAGCACCTCCGGACGCCACAAGCGCTCCGCATGAAACGATCTGTCTGCTGATAGATCTTGCAATATTAAGTCCGTACGCCGAAGCTTTACGCGTGCCAACAACAGAAACGATCGGTTGCTTCTGAATATTGGGCAGTTGTCCTTTACAATACAATACCACCGGTGGCTCATCGATATTCCTCAATCGTTCCGGATAGGCATCGTCCGCGATTGAAAGAATTCGGATATTTTTGCTGCGGCAATCCTTTTCGATCTTCTTGGCTATTGAAAAATCCGGATCCAGCAGTACCTTCACTGCCTCTGGTGTCATACACTCTATCTCTGTAAGCACCTTTTTAGGGGCATACAGTATTTCTTCCGGGTCAGAAAAACGATGCAACAACGCAATTTTCTGCTGATCACTCAATCCTGAAAGTTCAGCAAACCATATCCAATGCAGGTACATTTTTCTCACCCTTTATCTCTCTACTTCTGCTTCATCTGCCACATAACGATGGCTGCGGCAACCGCTGCATTAAGCGATTCACAATGAGGGCTCATAGGAATAATCAGCCGGCAGCATGCCTCATCCAGGATCTGTTGACGAACACCTTGCCCTTCACTACCGATCACAACTGCCATATTTCCGATGTCTGCGCTGCGCAGATCCATAGCCTCTTCAGACATAGCGGTAACCGCAATGCTGACCCCTGCCTGATCACAAGCCTGTTTAGCCTGTTGCCAGGTTGTCTGCATGATCTGTGTTCTGAACACAGCGCCCATACTTGCCCGCACTGTTTTATGGTTATACGGATCTGCACACCCCTCCAACAGTGCAACAGGAATCTGCAGAGCATTTGCTGTGCGTATGATGGTGCCAAGGTTTCCGGGATCCTGTATTCCATCTAACATCAGCATTCCCGGCTGCGGCACAAATGCTTTTTCCTCCGGCAACCGGCACAAAAACAGTGCGCCCTGCGGCGACTGCATCGGTGAAACAGACTCCATAACATCTGTCGGGACACGCACTAAACGCACATTTTCAGGAATCTGCATATGCACATCATCCGACAGAATCACCGTATCAAGTCCAGGCCACCATTTTATCGCCTCCGCAAGCAGCTTCGTGCCGTCTGCAACAAACAAGCCGGCAGATTGACGCTCCTTTTTAGAGGAAAGCAAACGGCGCACCTGCTGCAACAGCGGATTTTTCCGCGCTGTAATCCTCTCTGTCATAATTTCTGTACGGCATTCAGCGCCGCAGCATCTCCAAGTACAACCATAATATCCCCTTGACAAATGCGAAAATCTGCAACAGGAGAAACGGTAATACTTCCCTCCCGCTTAATTGCAAGAATATTTACACCCATTTTTGCACGCACATTCAATTCAATCAGGCTCTTATCGATCCAGGATTGCGGTGCAGAGATCTCAATGATTCCATAATCGTCGGAGAGCTCAATATAGTCGAGTACATTATATGAAGACAAACTCTTAGCCAGGCGGGATGCATTTTCCTGTTCAGGAATCACTACACGGTCTGCCCCCAGCTTTTTAAGCACTTCCCGATGTGTGTGGTCATGCGCCTTCGCCACAATATAAGGAATACCAAACTCCTTCAGATTCATCGTTGCTAAAACAGAATCTGCAAGACTGTCTCCGATAGCTACAATGCCGCAATCAAAATCCCGGGCGCCCAATGCCCGCAGAACCTCTTTATCCCGCGCATCTGCCACTACCGCGTGCGTAACATCGTTGCTGATCTGCTGTACAGGTTCACTTCTGCTGTCGATCGCAAGGACCTCATTTCCAAGTTCACTAAGTCTTCTGGCAGCTTCAATGCCAAATCTTCCAAGTCCGATAACAATATAGGATTTCATAATAACCTCCTCATCCGATCAACAGGTTGGTGTATGCGTATTGATAACGTTCCTCAGCCCGATCCCCCATCAGGAAGCCAAGGCTGATCGTCAAAACACCAACCCGTCCGAAGTACATAAATACTATCATTACAAGCTGTGCAATCAGGCTCAGGTTTGTTGTTACATTTGCAGTCAGGCCTACTGTTGCCAGAGCTGACACCGCTTCAAACAAGCCATCTATAAAACCCACAGGAGACGTTGCGCAAATCAGTATTGAACCAACCAAACTCAGTCCTATCATAATTGAACAGATCGTCATCGCTTCCATAATCTTATTGATAGGAACACCTCTGCGGAACACATTGACCGTTCCCTTTCCTCTTGATCTTGCCATAACAAAAAGCAACAAAACGACAAACGTAACCGTTTTGATGCCACCGGCCGTTGACCCGGAGGACCCGCCGATCAGCATCAAAACAATGCTGACTGCTTTACCGGCATCTGTAAGCTGCGCCTGATCAATAGAGGCAAATCCCGCCGTACGGGTCGTAACTGACTGGAAGAACGCATTAAGCACCTTTTGTGATACCGACATATCTTGGAGCGTGCCCGGATTATTCCATTCCAAAAGCATGATCATCACAGCACCTGATACAACAAGCACTGCCGTAGCGACAATTACAATCTTAGAATATACACTGAATTTCTTAAAGCTGTGTCGGGACATTATCTCCTCCCAAACACAAAAGCCCAGACCGCCGACCACGATCAGCGCCATAAGTGTAATGCAAATAACCGGATCATTATTAAATACCATCACACTCTGATTTGGCTCTATACTACCTAAAATATCAAAGCCGGCATTACAAAAAGCCGACACTGCATGAAACACACCCCATATAACTGACTGTTTCAGTCCGTATGTCGGCAAAAATCGAAGTGTAAGGATCAATGCACCTGTTGTCTGCACAATCAAACTTCCTATCAACACCCACTTCTGCAGCCGCATCGCACCATCGAGCTCATTCAGACTGAGTGCCTGTGCCGTTACCATTCGCTGCCGCAGTCCGGCCTTTCTGCGCAGGACAAACATCACGAGCGACGCTGCAGACATAAAACCCAGACCGCCTATCTCAATAAGGCAGAGAATGACGATCTGTCCAAACCCACTCCATTGCGACCATGTGTCAAACAGAATCAGCCCGGTAACGCATGTAGCCGATGTTGAAGTGAAAAGTGCAGGAAAAAACCCGCACGATTGCCCACTGCGGGAAGCCATCGGCAATGTCAATAAAGATGCACCGATCAAAATGATCGCCATAAACACCAATGCGATACTCTTGGTAGTGCTTATCTTGACTCTATGGCGACCGACCCATAATTTATATAAACTAAAACGTAATGACACAACACAGCCTCCTTTCTTAAGGAAAACCTCACATATTATCTACTTTATTATAACAATTTTGCAATCATTTTCAAGTAGCTTTTCCTCTGCACAGTCTTTTATTGCTATTGCGGCAATCCGCAACATATCGCATAACAAAAAACAGGGGTGCCGTACAAAACATACAGCACCCCTGTTTTTTCTTATATCCACCCTAAATAACCGGCAGCAATACCAAGCACTGCAGATACACAAACAATCAGAATCGGATGCACCTTCTTAAACGCCATCACAAGCATCAGTCCAAAAATAATGACCGATGTATAAAAAGAGGTCGTTGACAATACATCAGCGGATAATCCTCCGACGAAAAAGACCGTCATAACGACCGATAAGATAGCATTGGCAATCAAGCCGACTACTGCAGGCTTCAGGCCGGTCATGCACCCCTTCACAATCCGGTTATTCTGGAATCTTTGATAAAATCTTGCAACGAGCAAAATAACAACAAAGCTGGGCAGCACTACGCCCATCGTTGCGCAAAACGAACCAAAAACAGATGCCGCCGCAGAGCTTCCGTGTCCACCGACCACAGAGCCTACATATGTGGCCATATTGACCGCAAACGGACCGGGTGTCGATTCGCTGACTGCCACAAAGTTGATAAGGCTTTCAGAACTGATAATATCTCCCCAGCGCATGCTTACCTGCTCCTGGATCATTGGCAGCATGGCATATCCGCCCCCAAACGTAACAGCGCCAATCATGAAGAATGTAAGAAAAAGCTCTAAATAAATCATTTCTTAATCCTCCTATCCAGCATCAAAGATGTTACAAGGCCAAACACGGCACATCCAATAATGACAAACAGGACATTGACACTGAAAAACGCCGTCAGAACAAAAGCGCCTGCCACGACCACATACGAGACCCAGCCCTTAGGGCTTTTCTGGTACATAGACCACAGCGATTTGAACAAAAGCGCCAGCACGCCTGCACGAATACCGGCAAAAGCATACCGGACCGCCTCTAACGCATGAAACTGCTGAAGCACAAACGAAAGCGCCAAAATAATAACAAAGCTGGGCAGCACTACGCCCAATGTGGCGCACACCGAACCAAGAACGCCTGCTGTCCGGTAACCGACAAAAGTCGCTGAATTAACAGCAATTGGACCGGGCGTTGATTCCGCAATTGCGATGATCTCCAGAATATCATCGTCTGTAACCCACTTATGTTGTTCCACCGTTTCCTTTTGAATCAGTGGAATCATCGCATATCCGCCGCCAAAGGTAAAGGCGCCGATTTTAAAGAAAACTTGAAAAAGTTTCCAGGCCGTTTTAAGACGTATCCTCATATAAGTCTCCTTATGATTTTTATATTAGCATATGGTAAGTGCCTAAAAAAATCAATCCCTAAATATCAAAAATGCCAGTCTGGCAATTCCCAAACTGGCATTTTCATTTGACCTGTTATATCGATCAGATACGTGCAACGCCCGTTTTTCTTGCAGCCTCTGCAACTGCCGCAGCAACCGCAGGTCCAACGCGCTTATCGAATGCTGCCGGAATGATATAATCTTCATTCAGCTCATCATCTGCAATCAGATTTGCCAGTGCTTCAGCCGCAGCGACCTTCATCTCTTCGTTGATGTCCGATGCTCTGACATCAAACGTGCCTCTGAAAATTCCGGGGAACGCCAGGACATTATTGATCTGATTGGGGAAATCGGAACGTCCGGTAGCGATCACTCGTGCTCCGCCAGCCTTGGCATCCTCCGGGAAGATCTCCGGTGTTGGGTTTGCACATGCAAAGATGATCGCATCCTTTGCCATTGTTTTTACCATTTCTGTCGTCAGCGTGCCGGGAGCAGAAACACCGATAAAGACATCTGCACCGACGATTACATCTGCAAGTGTACCCTTTTTCTTATTCAGATTCGTTACCTGCGCCATTTCTTCCTTGATCCAGTTCAGACCCTCTCTTCCGGCATAGATCGCACCGGTACGGTCTGTCATAATAACGTTTTTAAATCCTGCGCTTAGAAGAAGTTTTACGATCGCAATCGCTGCCGCGCCTGCTCCTGAGGTAACAATTGTAACTTCCTCTTTTTTCTTGCCAACGACCTTCAGGGCATTAACAAGTCCGGCCAATGTAATAACAGCCGTTCCGTGCTGATCATCATGGAAAATGGGGATATCACATTTTTCCTTCAGCTTACGCTCAATCTCAAAGCAGCGGGGCGCTGAAATATCTTCGAGGTTAATACCGCCAAAGGAACCCGACATCAAATAGACCGCATTGACAAACTCATCGACATCCTTTGTCTTTACGCAAAGCGGAAATGCATCCACATCACCAAACGCCTTAAACAGAGCGCATTTTCCCTCCATAACAGGCATGCCGGCCTCCGGGCCGATATCACCAAGACCCAGAACTGCTGTTCCGTCCGTAATAACCGCACAAAGATTATGACGGCGTGTCAATTCATATGACTTGTTAACATCCTTCTGGATCTCCAGACAGGGCTGTGCTACACCCGGCGTGTATGCCAGAGACAAATCCTCTTTTGTTGCACAAGGCACTTTACTGATAACCTCGATCTTGCCGCCCCACTCTCCATGAAGACGCAGGGATTCTTTTGCGTAATCCATATGTATATATCCTTTCCTGTGTTTTCCGGCTCCTGACGAGCCATGTTATTGATCCTCTTTATTGTAGATGCAGGGCAGATATTTGTCAAGAAACATCGCCGCAATTTGCTAAAAAAAGCATCTTCTGTTCCGCTTTTTTCCTCTGCTGAAAACACCGTCTGACAAAATTTGATTGTAAATGCATGCATTCTCCCTGTAAACTGACCAATATACACTTTTGAAAAACGCGCAATATGGGAAGCCTTTTATGTGAGGTGAAAAACTTGCCGGATAAATCTACAAAAACTTCCTTTTCCTATTTTAACGGAACAATGTATGAAGCCATTGAGGCAGCATCCAGAAAATACGGTGATCAGATCGCCTTGGATTTTATGGGCAGCTCAACGACATATCGCCAAATGCACAACAAGATCATTTTATGTGCCCGTGCTTTAAAAAGCATAGGCGTTATGCCCGGCGATACGGTAACAATCGCACTGCCAAACTGCCCGCAGGCAATTTATATGTTTTATGCGATCAACCTTGTCGGCGGTATCGCCAATATGGTGCATCCCTTGTCCGCTGAAAAGGAGATTGAATTCTATCTAAACGAATCAGGCAGTGCCTATGCCATTACTTTAGAGCTGTTTTATGAGAAATTTGCAAAGATCCTCCACAACACAAAACTAAAACATCTGATCATTACCCGCATAGAAGATGCACTGGATCCGGTTAAACGTGCGAGCTTTTATCTGCTACACAGAGATAAGTGTTTTTTTAGGCGCGCGCAAGTGATCCTGTGGAAGGATCTTCTCAAGACAGGGCGTGCTTTTACCGGTACAACTGCCACTGCACGGCGGCCAGATGATATATCTGTTATTCTGTATTCCGGAGGCACGACCGGCAAGACAAAGGGTGTTCTTCTGACAAATCAAAATTTTAATGCTTTGGCGCAGCAAATCCTTACTTTTAATCCCACATTTTGTCCCGGAGATAAAATGCTTGCCGCAATGCCTGTATTTCACGGTTTCGGATTGGGCGTTTGTATTCACACAATGCTGTTTAACGGCGGCAGGTGCATACTGCTTCCCCGTTTCAGTCCTGACGACTACGCCAAACTGATCATTAAATATCAATGCAATTTCATTGCCGGTGTGCCGACTTTGTTTGAAGCCTTATTAAGGCAGGACTGCTTGAAACATGCTAATTTACAATGTCTAAAAGGTGTTTTTTCAGGTGGGGACTCCCTTGCTCCGCAGTTAAAAGAAAAAATTAACCTGTATCTGTCTGACAGGCATGCCTCTGTATGTATTCGCGAGGGCTACGGCACGACAGAAACGGTCGCTGCCTGCTGCCTGACACCTCCCGACAAATACAAAGAAGGCTCCGTCGGCCTGCCTTTTCCCGACACCTGCATAAAAATCGTTCATCCGGGCACCGAGCAAGAAGTTCCTTATGGCACGGACGGCGAGATCCTGATTGCAGGTCCTGCCGTGATGAAAGGATATCTGCATCATCCCGAGGAGACCGCAAAAGTACTCCGCCAACACACAGATGGACGGACTTGGTTATATACCGGAGATTTAGGCTTTATAGACGAAGACGGCTTTTTATATTTTAAAGGCAGAGCTAAACGCGTCATCATTACATCCGGCTATAACGTCTACCCCACGCAGCTGGAGAATATTTTAGATGCTCACAAACTTGTACAAATGAGCTGTGTGATTGGCCTGACCGACCCATATAAAGTGCAAAAAGTAAAAGCCTTTATCAAGCTTGCTCCTGATATTCCTCCGGACGATCACACGAAAAACATACTTTTACAATATTGCCGGGAGCATATAGCCAAATACGCTATACCATATGACATTGAATTTCGCAAGGACCTGCCTAAAACGCCCATTGGAAAAGTTGCCTATCGCGTACTTGAAGAAGAATCACGCAGGATGTCGTAAACACGCCCCGCACAACCCCCTCCGGGGGTTGTGCGGAAATATTTCTTATGATAAAATACCCAAAATTACTGAATCTTTTTTACGGAGACTTCTTATGAATAAGAAAATGATCGCTGAATTTTTTGACCGTTGTGCGCCCTGGTGGGATGCTGACATGGTCCGTAATGAAGACATTATCACCAGGATCCTCAATAATGCCGGTATCCGATCAGGCATTCATGTGTTGGATGTCGCTTGCGGAACCGGTGTATTATTCCCCGATTATATAAAACGGGATGTAGCATCGGTAACCGGTATTGATATATCTGCGGAAATGGTAAAAATTGCCTCCGCAAAATTTCCCCAAATCTCTGTGATCTGCGGAGATGTTGAAGAAACATCTTTCAACAGACAATTCGATTGCGTTATGGTTTACAACGCTTTTCCACACTTCCCCGACCCGACGAAACTTATTGAGGTCCTGTCCGGACTCGTCAGACCAGGCGGCAAACTCTCTGTTGCACACAGCATGAGTCGCGATGCGCTCACACAACACCATAAACATGCCTCCTCCGTCTCTATTGAACTGCTGCACGAGGACGAACTATCCGCAATTTTCTCCAGATGGTTTGATGTAGATACTGTGATCTCCAATCACGAAATGTATCAAATCACAGGAATACGACGCACCAAAACCATGTAAACAAAGGCATGCCCGCTCTTGTTTTTTTATTTCACAGCTAATTATTCCTTATAATCTATTCCATAGGTATTTGTACTATATAATTTTTATCTGAAAGAATAAAAATGCAAAAAGAGGAATGTGCATATGGCTGGTATCTTGGAAGTATGTGTTGACTCTTTGGTTTCTGCACGCTCTGCAATTGCCGGCGGTGCAGAAGCAAGTTGTCTTTTGGGCACGAAAACGACTGGAAAGCTTTTAAGATTAAGGAACTTGCACAACGGCCCCAAGGTGTTGATCAGCGGCGGCGTAAAACCTCATACAATTATCAAATTTAAGACATTATTCCCACAGGCAAAAGCCTTTCATATGAGTGGACAGAAAGAGATCGAAAATAGTATGATTTTCCGCCGGAATGGTGTCCCTGTGGGAACTCCCGGCTTAGATGAGTGGCATATTCAACAAACCGACAAGCAGATTATCCCGGATGCCAGATACGCATTAGACGCACAATAGCAAATCACCGGCCGAGAGGTCGGTGATTTTTACATAAAAACTGCCCCGGAGAATATTCTCCGGGGCAGCAGAATCATTTACCGCGTGGGCCGCAGCAAACCAAAAACTTACTCAGCGATCTTCTTAAACTCTTCGAAGACGAATTGAACCTTAGGTCCAATAACAACCTGAACAGCGGTCTTACCGGGACGGATAACACCGGAAGCACCGGAGGACTTGATCTTCTTCTCATCAACCAGCAGACGATCCTTAACTTCCAATCTCAGACGCGTGATGCAGTGATCGATAGAGACAACGTTCTCCTTACCACCCACACCATCCAGAATGATAGCCGCCATAGCAGTATAGTCGTCGTTAGCCAGCTCGATCTTCAGCTCGCCTTCCTGATCGTCTTCACGGCCGGGAGTCTTCAGATCCCACTTAACAATGGCGAACTTGAAGACCAGGTAGAAGATGATGAATGCAGCGATGCCCAGGGGCAGGATCAGCCAAGTCTTGGCTGCTGCGGGCAGACTTGCGGAGAAGATCAGGTCGGTCAGGCCAGCGGAGAAGCAGAAGCCAGCGCGGAAGCCCAGAGCGACAGTGACGACGGTGAAGATGCCGTACAGAGCAGCGTAGACAA
>JAZNNK010000091.1:0-7784 GCA_045580205.1 Faecousia sp. | reverse complement strand
AGGTGGGCGCAATGCGCCTCTTATACCTTTTCAATGCGGCTGGTCCATTTTAGCACCGGATGTATAAAATGTCAAGGCTTTTTTTAAACGCAATGTTGCTATTTTGCGTATTTTTTGATATACTGCAGTAAAATAAACGGGATCGGATGAAGTAATGAAACGATTTTTGTGTTTAAGTATCATTGTATGTATATTTTTAAGTTGCGCCGGATGTCAAACGCAGTATCAGGAAACGTTTTTTGCAATGGATACGGTCGTACAGGTGCAGGTGTGGGGACGGGATGGACAGGAAGCTGTTCGTCAATTTAAGTCTTTAATGCAAAACATGGAGGATGTCTGGTCGGCAGTAGATGAAACGTCTGTTCTGTCTGCATATAACAGGGCAGAGGTGGAACTGACACAGTCGCAGAAGACATTTCTTGATCAGGTTCAGCAGCTGTCCAAGCGGACAGACGGTGCGTTTGACCCGTTGCTTGGCGGTATAGTTGCATTGTGGGGATTTTATGATGATGATTATAAGATACCCGAGAGCGCTGCGATACAGAATGCGCCACGACTGTGGGATCTCGGTGCGGTCGTAAAGGGTTATGCCGGTCAGCTTGCGGTAGATATGCTTGAGTCGATGCAGGTCGAAAGAGCAGTTCTTAATATTGGCGGTAATATCCAAACTTATGGCAATAAGACGGATAATACACCCTGGCAGATCGGTATTCAGAATCCGGCAGGTGGTGATCCGGTGGGCGTTATCTCGGTAATGGGGACGGCAAGTATTGTTACCTCCGGTGATTATCAGCGATATTTTGAAGAAGATGGTGTTCGTTATCATCATATTATTGATCCTGAGACCGGATTTCCTGCAGACTCCGGACTTTCATCCGTAACAGTTGTCTGTCGCGACGGAATGACGGCAGATGCGCTTTCAACTGCGCTTTTTGTTATGGGCCTGGAGGAAGCGGTGGAGTTCTGGCGGAAAAGCGATGATTTTGAGGCGGTTTTTATTCTGAAATCGGGTCAGATCTATGCAACACAGGGTGTTTGCTTGACAGATTGTGCATTTGAGGTGATACCCCGTGAAGACTAAAATGTGGATCCTTTTACTGTCAATCGTGTTTGTGATATGTGCCTGTATCAGTCTGTGGATATTCCTGCCGGATGAAAATGCATCATCTGTACAGATCTGGTCTGATGGAGAGTTGCTGTATACGCTGGATTTGCAGGAAGATCGGACAGTAAGCATTTCTTCCCGTTACGGTACGAATATCGTTACGGTTAAAGGTAGTAAGATCGCCGTTACGGAAGCAGACTGCCCCGACGGCTACTGTATGGAAAGAGGATATTGCAGCGGTGGAGCTCAGGTCGTATGCCTTCCAAACCGCCTGGTGATCCGTTTTGTTGGAAAGCAGATGCTCGACGGAGCAGTTGGGTAAATAAACAGCGAGCACCGCGTTTGCAGTGCTCGCTGTTTGTTTTAGCAATCAATAATTTGCCTCGTGGAGTTCAAAATAACTCTGAGGATGGGCACATGTGGGGCAAATTTCGGGTGCTTTGGTGCCTACTGCAATATGACCGCAGTTGCGGCACTCCCAAACCTTTACCTCGCTCTTTTCAAAGACCTGCGCTGTTTCTACATTATTAAGCAGCGCACGGTAGCGCTCTTCATGGTGCTTTTCGATTGCAGCCACCATACGGAATTTGGCGGCCAGATCATGGAAGCCTTCTTCCTCGGCGGTCTTGGCAAAGCCGTCGTACATGTCTGTCCACTCGTAGTTTTCGCCTTCTGCGGCATTAGCAAGGTTCTGGGCGGTATCACCGATGCCGTTTAATTCCTTAAACCAAAGCTTTGCATGCTCTTTTTCGTTTTCAGCAGTCTTCAGGAATAAGGCGGCAATTTGTTCGTAGCCTTCCTTTTTTGCTTTGGAGGCAAAGTAGGTGTACTTGTTTCTTGCTTCGGATTCGCCAGAGAAAGCTGCCATCAGATTTTTTTCGGTCTGGGTTCCTGCGTATTTGTTAGCCATTGGAAAATTCCTCCTCATTTTTATTTTTCTCTATATTATCATATAGTATACAAAAATACTATCCTTTATTTAAAAGATACACGGATAAATTCAGATATCCGGCAAACGTTACCCATAGAAGATAGGGGATCAGAAGGTCGCCGGCCCGTTCGTCAATGGCAGAAAATGCACGGATCATCAATAGAATCAGTATCCATAAGATCAGCAAAAGAAAAAAGGCAACGAGGCGCCATTCAAGCCCGAAGAAAATAGGCGACCACAGGAAATTGACAAATAGCTGAAGAGCATAAAAGGTAAGGGCTTTTTTGATCTGCTGAGGATCAGCTTCGGAGGTATAGATACGGTATGATGCATAGCCCATCAACAGGTATAGGGCGGTCCATACAACCGGGAAAAGCCATCCCGGAGGTGCGAGGGGCGGTTGGATAAGCTGACTGTATTGCGCCATGCCGCTACCCGAAAGCAAAGCGGACAGTCCGCCGACGAATAAGGGGATTGCAAGACTGATGATTAAATTTTTAATATTTTGCTTCATGTTGATCCCTCCTGCAACAGAATATTATCGGTTCAGGAGGGTTATCCGTCCAAAATTATTTTTCCAGCAGCTTTTCGATTTCAGCCAGTGAATGAAGACCAACCAACTGCGCTTTTACCGCACCGTTTTCCATAAGCACCAGTGTGGGAATGCTTGAAATATTAAATTTTATAGCAAGCGGCATTTCTTCGTCGACATTAATCTTGCCCACAGTTACAGACGAATGCTCCTGCGCGATCTGATCAATGATCGGGGCGATCATTTGACATGGGCCGCACCAGGTCGCCCAGAAATCAAGAAGCACTTTGGAAGGGGCTTGCATGACGAGAGAATCGAAATTTTCCTGAGTAATGTGTAAAAGGGACATATTGCATACTCCTTTGTGGCATGATATGATTATTATACCCTGTTTAGGTTGTTATGGCAATAGAAAAGACTGGAGGACGATCAGATGAATTATTCTTGCGGTAAGGATTGTGCATCTTGTGGCGGATGTGCAAAAACGCTTATGTTATGCCAGCCGGAGATCGATATACTCTGCTTTTTGGCACAGGTTGCATTTTTGCCGGTCGCACGGCGGGCAGATGATATGACGCCGGTCTATTTAGAGCAGACGGAATTTCCTGCACAGCAGTATTCTCAGGTGTTAGTAAGCCTTGAGAGAAAAGGTCTTATCAGTTTAGATTATGACAAACCGTTAAAAGGTTTTGATATGACTGCGTATGCGCAGTATCCCGTGCATGGCAGTTTTGCGCTGACTGCCCGGGGGCAGGAGATTGTGCAGGTGCTTGAATTGCAAGGAATAGAAGAATAAAAAAGAGGGCTGACAGCCCTCTTTTTTATATTACATCTTTTCCGGAGCATCAAAGCCAAGCAGATCAATGCATGTTTCAAGTACATTTTTTGCAAGTGCGATCAGAGCGATGTAGCCTTCGCGCAGCGAGGCATCCTCTTCTGTGAGTATGCGTGTTTCATGGTAAAATTTATTGACCGCTGAGGCAAGCTCGTAAATGTATGCACAAATCAGGTTTGGCGATGAGGTCTTTAGCGCAGACTCCAGTGCCGGCGCGAGTTTGGTGATCGTCAGCATCAGTTCCTTTGCGTATGCGTTGGCAGGCAGACGGATCGGAAGCTTCTCCCATGCACCGTACTTGGCAAGGATCGATTTGATACGTACGATCGTGTAGAGAATATACGGTCCGGTATTTCCTTCAAATGCCGCAAAACGGTCCATATCAAAAATATAGTCTTTTGTAGGCTGGTTGGAAAGATCACCGTATTTAAGCGCTGCCATTGCAATCTTTTGCGTTGTGGATTCAACGGCATCATCACTGACGATTTTGTTATCGATGACTTTGACACGGACAAAATCAGTCATATCCTGAATCAGCCGTTCCAGTCTCATGACACCGCCTTCACGCGTCTTAAACGGTTTGCCGTCAGCGCCATTCATCGTGCCGAAGCCTAAATGCTCCAGTTCAGTGGAATCGGGGACGATTCCGCTTTTTCTGGCCGCGCGGAAGATCTGTTCAAAATGAAGGCTCTGCCGCTTATCAGTAATATAGAGCATTTTGTCAGGCTTCACATCCTGCATGCGCTGTACCATCGTAGCAAGGTCGGTGGTTGCATAAATGGAGGAGCCGTCGCTCTTGACTAAAATACACGGCGGAATTTCTTTTTTGTCTGTATCTTCGGCAACGGGAATGACCCATGCACCTTCACTTTCAACGGCAATGCCTCTGGCCTTAAGGTCTGCTATCATAGCAGGGATGTAGGGGTCGGCGTCGCTTTCCCCGAGCCATGCTTCAAAGCTGACGTTGAGGTTGTCATAGATCTTTCGCATGTCCGCAAGCGAAAGACGCATAATGTGCTGCCATAATGCCCGATAGCCGCGTCTGCCGTTTTGCAGTTCATAGGTTGCGGTGTGTGCTTTTTCGGCAAAAATTTCGTCTTCTTTTTTCTTTGCGGCAGCTGCAGGGTAGATCTCCTCGAGCTCGCTGATCGTAAAAGGCGGCTGCTCGGGGTATTTGCCGGTATAGGAAGGGTCGAAGTAGCAAAGCTCCGGCTGGCGCTCACAAAGCTCAGCGATGATCAGACCCATCTGCAGTCCCCAGTCTCCTAAATGAATATCGCCGATCGTATTGTAGCCGAAGAAACGGTAGAGACGCTTCAGACTTTCACCAATGATTGCAGAACGCAGATGGCCGATGTGCAAGGGTTTAGCAACATTCGGTCCACCGTAGTCAACAATGACGGTTTTTCCTGCGCCGGGCTTTTCAATGCCGAAATCCGTCTCGGTTCGCATGTTTTCCAGATATTTCTGCAGGAAACTGCCGCTTAAGTTAAGATTGATAAAGCCGGGCATAACCGCTTGTACGAGGTCATAATCCTCGGCGTTCAATTTTTCGGCAACGTTCTGCGCAATCTGGATCGGCGCACATTTATATACTTTGGCGGCAGCCAATGCGCCGTTGCATTGGTATTCGCACAGGTCGGGGCGGTTGGAAACGGTAACCCGACCGTAGGAGGCATCGTAACCGGCATCGGTAAATGCCTTTTGCATTTTCTCCGAGAGAATATCTAAGATTTTTTTCATGTTTTCCACTCCTTTTGCGCGGAGGATTTACGCGTTTTTCTGTTCAGCCAGCCATGCCAAATAATCGTCGTATGTGCCATAGCGGTCAATGATCGTTCCGTCGCTCTGGAAGGCGATCACGCGGTTACATACAGAGGTCAGCATTTCGTGGTCGTGGCTTGCAAGCAGCACAACACCGGGGAAGGCTTCAAGACCTTTGTTGACAGCCTGAATGGATTCCATATCCAGATGGTTCGTCGGCTGGTCTAACAGCACGACGTTTGCACCGCTGAGCATCATTTTAGAGAGCATACAGCGTACCTTTTCACCACCGGACAGTACGTCCACAGGCTTAAAGGCATCTTCTCCCGAAAAGAGCATTCTTCCAAGGAAGCCCCGTAAATAAACATCATCCTTTTTGGTGCTGTACTGGCGGAGCCAGTCTACCAAAGAATCCTTGTTGCCCTCAAAATATTCCGTATTATCTTTGGGAAGATAGCTGCGGGAAGTTGAGATGCCCCATTTAACAGAACCCTCATCCGGGGCAAGTTCGCCCATGAGAATCTGGAAAAGAGCTGTTTGTGCAAGCTCGTTTTCACCGACAAATGCAATTTTGTCGTTTTTGCCGACGGAGAAGTAGACTTTATCGAGCAGCTTGACACCGTCGACCGTTACAGAAACATCGTTGACGGTAAGAATGTCCTTTCCAAGCTCCCGTTCGGGTTGGAAGCCAACGAACGGATAACGACGGGTAGAGCAGGGCATTTCTTCTACAGTCAGCTTATCCAGCAGCTTGCGGCGGGCAGTTGCCTGTTTGGCTTTTGCCTTGTTGGCGGAGAATCGCTGAATAAACAGCTGCAGTTCTTCAATCTTTTCCTGATTGCGTTTGTTTTTGTTGCGGATCATTGCCTGAACCATCTGTGAGGATTCGTACCAGAAATCGTAGTTTCCGACATACATTTTGATCTTGCCGTAATCAATATCCACAGTATGGGTACAGACGGTGTTTAAGAAGTGGCGGTCGTGCGAGACGGCGATGACCATTCCGGGGAAGTCCAGCAGAAAATCCTCCAGCCAGTTAATTGCTTCGATATCGAGGTTGTTGGTCGGCTCATCGAGCATGACAATATCAGGATTGCCAAAAAGCGCCTGCGCGAGCAGGACCTTTACCTTCAGACGGGGATCGGTGGAGCCCATCATATCATAATGCAGCTCTGTGCCGATGCCGAGACCCTGCAGCAGGCGTGAGGCATCGGATTCTGCTTCCCAGCCGCCCATTTCTGCAAATTCTGCTTCCAGCTCCGAGGCGCGCATGCCGTCCTCGTCGGTAAAGTCGGACTTTTCGTAGATGGCATCTTTTTCCTTCATTACATCGTAAAGATGCTGGTTGCCCATGATGACGGTATCCATAATGGTAAACTGGTCGTAGGCGTTCTGATTTTGCTTTAAGACAGATACACGTTTGTCCGGATCAGTGCTGATCGAACCGGTGGTTGATTCAAGCTCACCTGTGAGCAGTCGTAAAAACGTGGACTTTCCTGCGCCGTTGGCACCAATAATACCATAGCAGTTGCCGGGCAGAAATTGCAGGTCTACATGCTGAAACAGCCATTGGCCGCCGAATTGCATACCTAAATTGCTGACTGTGATCATAATAACTCCTTTTTGCAAGAACATAATTATATAAATTTAATCTTAGCATATAACCATCAATAATAAAAGAACTTTTTTCCAGGAGCTTAAAAATTTTTTTACAATTGATTTTGGTATACAGATAGATAGAGGGGCGGCCAAGGAAAAGGGAAAACAGTGCTTTTTCTTGCTTTTTATCTGTTAATATGATAAAATATGTATATCCTAAAATATGGGGTGTTAATTATGGGTTTAGAACATTTTGATCATTCATATATGTTATGGGAAACGGGGGAGTTGGCGGCTATTGGGATGGCACTGCTGGTAATCGCAGGTGCATTTCTTTTGGCGGTTGCGCTGGCAGTGTTTTTCTACATACTGCAGTCCCTGGGCTTATATACGATTGCCAAGCGGCGCGGTATCCATAAGCCTTGGCTGGCATGGGTTCCATTTGGAAATATGTGGATATTAGGCAGTATTTCTGACCAGTATCAGTATGTCGTCAAGGGCCGTGTGCGCAATCGCCGGAAGGTGCTGCTCGGATTGACCGTCGCAATCTTTGTTCTGACGATTCCTATAAGCTCGGGATATCTTGCTATGATGGCATCCGCCCTTTTTCAAAACATGCAGGACGGATGGTATGCTGTCGGTGTTTATATGATCGGCATTATACTGGGTGCACTGGCGTTGTTTGTAACAGCTATTGTTGCAATGGTGATCGAGTATGTTGCAACATACGATCTGTTTGCATCGTGTGAGCCTGCCAATGCGTTGCTGTATTTGGTGCTGAGCATTTTATTTACGGTAACATTGCCGATCTTTATGTTCATTTGCAGGAAAAAGGACCTGGGCATGCCTCCGCGCAGAGAGGTTCTGCAGCAAACGCCTGCGGAGGATTCGGCAGCGGATGCGCCGGAGGAATAATAAAGTAAAGGGTGCTGATCGTTCAGCACCCATTTTTTATTTACGAATACCAAAAAGCGGTCGTGCAACACGCTTATAAAGAAGCAACGTCAGCATACAGACG
>JAZNNK010000090.1:0-12512 GCA_045580205.1 Faecousia sp. | reverse complement strand
ACCCCCCCTAAAGTCTTGTCTGCCTAATTTCCTTTTATTGACTAATTAACCATTTTTACCGGACAGCAAACCTGATCAAATTCATCTTGTGTCATGAGGCCTAATTTCACACACGCCTCTTTAAGAGATATATTTTCTTCATAAGCAAGCTTTGCCGTCTTAGCAGCATTTTCATATCCTATGTGTGGATTAAGCGCTGTAACCAGCATAAGTGAACGATCTACATTTTCCTGCATTTTCTCACGATTGGCAAGAATTCCGGATACACAATGGTCGTTAAACGACACGATTGCTTCAGCTAAAAGCCTTGCTGATTGCAGAAAATTATAGATAAGTACAGGCATAAATACATTTAGCTCAAAATTCCCCTGACTTGCAGCAATACCAATCGCAGTATCATTACCCATTACCTGTACTGCAACCATCGTCATTGCCTCACACTGTGTAGGATTGACCTTACCGGGCATAATAGACGATCCCGGTTCATTTGCAGGAATAATTATCTCTCCCAAACCGTTTCTCGGACCGGAGGCAAGCAATCGCACATCGTTTGCAATCTTCATCATATCCGCCGCAAGCGCCTTCAGCGCGCCGTGTGAGAAAACCAGCTCATCCTTGCTCGTTAATGCATGAAACTTATTTTCCTGTGTCAGGAACTGCACGGATGTAAGCCCGGAAACATATTCTGCCATCATCGTATCAAATGATTTCGGCGCGTTCAGTCCGGTTCCGACAGCCGTCCCGCCTATAGCCAGTTTCCTAAGTTCTTGTAATGACAGTTCCAATAAACGCCTGTCCTTTTCTGTGCTGCTGCGCCATCCGGATATCTCTTGAGAAAACAGAATTGGTGTTGCATCCTGCAAATGCGTCCTGCCAGACTTCAACACACCCTCATTTTCCTCTTCTAAACGCTTAAATGTAGCAATCAGCAAGTCAATTGCAGGAATAACCTTCCGTTCGATACTGTTAACAGCCGCGATATGCATAGCGGCAGGAAATGTATCATTTGACGACTGGCTCATATTAACATCATCGTTCGGATGTAAAAGCTTCCTGCCGGCAATCTCATTGCCGCGATTGGCGATCACTTCATTAATATTCATATTCGTCTGCGTGCCCGAGCCTGTCTGCCATACTACCAGAGGGAACTGGTCATTATGCTTGCCATCAAGGATCTCATCACACACCGCACAAATATAAAAAGCCTTTTCCTTTGTCATTTTATCGGGGCATAATGCTTGGTTGACCGTCGCAGCAGCTTTCTTTAAGATCGCCAGCGCATAAATCATTTCCTGCGGCATTTTTTCAATGCCTGCACCAATTAAAAAGTTTTCAAGTGAGCGCTGTGTCTGCGCTCCCCAATACCGATCTACAGGAACCTGTACCGCCCCAATTGAATCATATTCTATTCGATAATTCATAATTGAGCCCTCTTTTTTATCTGCTATTATAAAAAAAGAGGCGCTGTCTTTTCCAGCGCCTCTTTCGTGAGATTTACATTATTCCTCTTCGTCCTCATCCTCGAGGGAGAACTCGAGCAGTTCACCGCAGCCCTCACAGGTAATGCTGCCGGCTTCCAAAGTCTCTTCATCGAAATCAACGATCTCGCCACAAACAGGGCACTTTACTTCGTAAACAGTCGTTTCTTCGTCGCCGTAATCAAAGCCTTCTTCAAAGTCTTCGTCGTCATAGTAGTCTTCGTCATCTTCATACTCGTCGTCATCACAGTATTCATCCTCTTCGTCCAGGATGTAATCCTCAATGGCGTCCAGATCTTCTTCAATCTCATCAAGTTCATCAGAAATAGCAATCGTGGTCTCTTCCACATCTGTCAGCCGCTTTGCAATATCACCTAACAGATCAACGATTGCCTGAATCATCTTGCCTTCGGGCTTTTCGGTATCCATATTCTGGCCATCCATCAGGCCCTTCAAGTATGCAGCCTTTTCAGAAATCGTCATAACAGTCTCCTTATCAAGCCTTGGAACGGCCCAGATATTCACCGGTCGTCGTATCGATCTGGATCTTATCGCCTTCGTTAATAAACAGAGGAACCCTGACCTCAGCGCCCGTCTCAACAGTAGCAGGCTTAAGCGTATTCGTTGCAGTATTGCCAGCGAAGCCGGGCTCTGTTGCAGTAACCTCCAGGTCTACAAAGTGCGGAGGCTCTACGCCGAAAACGCTACCCTTATAGCTCATGACTGTGCAGGTATCGTTCTCCTTGACAAAACGGAAGCTGTCATCCAGAACACTCTTTTCAATGGGGATTAGTTCGTATGTCTCACCGTCCATGAAATAATACAGGTCTCCGTCATTGTAAGAGTATTCCATTTTCTTTCTCTCAATGAACGCTGTGGGGTACTTATCATTGGGGTTAAATGTCGTCTCAGTTACGCCACCGGTGATAACATTCTTCATCTTTACACGGACGAATGCCGCGCCCTTGCCGGGCTTAACATGCTGGAATTCAATGATCTGCATTACCTTTCCGTCCATATCAAAGGTAATACCGTTTCTGAAATCACTTACAGAAATCATATTTATTTATCCTCCTAAGATCACGACCGAACACGGTCAAATATGTGCATCACTTTAACGCAATTATTTTAACTGATAATCCGTATAAAAGCAAGAGGAAAATCCGCCTTTTTACAGAATTATCAAGTTTTTCGGGCTGGTTGTTATGTCCTCACAGCCATCCGCGCGGAAAATTACCACATCTTCTATGCGAACACCAAACTCTCCCGGCAGATAAATACCCGGCTCTGCAGAGCAAATCATGTTTTCCTGCATGACGGTTTCACCGGACGGACTGCAATTTGGCGACTCATGGACCTCCATGCCCAGGCTATGTCCGTAGCCATGTCCAAAATATGCGCCGTAGCCCGCATCCGCAATTACATCCCTTGCAGCCTTATCCACATCCCTGCCCGTAACACCGGCCTTTGTTGCGCCGATTCCTGCCTCTTGTGCCTTAAGAACAGTCTGGTAAACCTGTTTCATTTTTTCTGTGGCATAACCGACGGCAACGGTACGTGTCATATCCGAACAATAGCCCTTGTATATCACGCCGAAATCCAGCGTAATAAAATCACCTTCGCAAATTACACGGTCGCCGGCAACACCATGCGGCAAGCTGGTGTTGGGGCCGGATACCACAATCGGGTCAAATGACAGTCCCTCACCACCGTTTTTATACAGACAGTAGATCAGTTCAGCCTGCAGCTCTTTTTCTGTCATTCCGGATTTGATCCGTGTAAGCACCTGCGAAAACGCCTGGTCAGTAATTGTCTGTGCCTGTCGCATCAGATCCAGCTCCCACGCCTCTTTTACTGCACGGAAGCTATTAATCTTTTTGCTAAACGGCAAAAGTTTTGCCTGTAGCTTCTCCTCATAAGCGAGAAGCTCTGCAACAGTCAGATAATCTTCTTCGTATCCTAATGTTTCTACTCCAAATTCTGCAATCGCATCATTGATACGCTTACTGTACGGTTCAACCCGATCGACCATCAGAACATCAAATCCTTCGATTCCCTTCTCTGCCGATTCGATATACCGACTGTCTGTAAAATAGCGGCAGCCTGCCTTTGTAACGATAGCAACGCCCTCAGCAATGTCGAACTGCGTACCGTAAAAGCGACTGTATCGACTAGTCAAAAGCAGACCGTCGACCTCATCGCCAAGTAAGGACAAATACTTATCAATATTTTTCATAATCGGATCCTCCTGTTTTTTGCTGCATAAATTACAGGCATCTCCGCAAGATGCCTCAACCGCAGCCAAATTGTATGGTTATTGATCGCCCGCACAAGTATCGACCGGACACCGGCGCAATTTGCGCCCAATACATCCGTGTAAATCTGATCGCCTGCAAGCGCGCACGATGACGGGTCGCAGCCAAACTGCCTGCAGCACTGTAAAATCCCGCGTGCAAACGGTTTTCTTGCACGCATTATGCAGGCAATCTCGTATTTTTTACAAAATGACATCACGCGCATATTCCTGCTATTAGATACAACGCATATATGAATGTTAGAGTGCTTCATGCATTCCAGCCATGAAACCACTGCTTCTTCGGGTATGTCCGTCGTATATGGCACAAGTGTGTTATCAAAATCCAGCATTAACAGAGAAATGTTTTGTTTTTGTAAAAATCCGGGGGATAGATCGGTTATGCGATCTGTCAGCATCGTGGGCAGCAAAGAAAAACGCATACACAAATCCCCTTTCTCATAAAATACATACTAAACATGATCAGTATATCACGGGTGGGGGATTTTGTCTATGGCAATACCTATTTATCTTGCAATGACATCTACTGAAATATCATTTTGCGACGCTCTTCCTCCACACCCTGCATGGATGGCTTGTCATTTTTCCTGCTATGGGGCCGGCCTTTCCAATTTCCCTAAATCTATTCCCGAGGGTGCTATGCTGATCCTCAACGACCGCACGCCGCCAAGCGGACACAACCCTGCGCTGATCGCTGAGCAGCTTTCGCAGCTTGTGGATATTTGGAAGCTTTCTTGCGTTTTGCTTGATTTTCAACGACCGGGGCTTGCAGAAAATACTGCCATTGCAAAAGCAGTCGTTGAAAAGCTCGTGTGTCCGGTTGGCATTTCCGATACATATGCAAATGTATCCGATTGCGCTGTTTTCCTTTCACCTCCCCCTCTGCACCGACCATTAGCAGAGCATCTGAACATATGGCAGCGCAGGGAGCTTTGGCTTGATATTTCCATGCAGGCGCAAACGATCTCTGTTACAGAGCAAGGCAGTCAAATTTGCGCGACGGAAAAAGCACCTATAAAAGAACCGTCGTTTTTTAATCGGGAGCTTTGTTGCCACTATCATATCGATATTACGCCGGAAGAGATTCTTTTTACTTTGACCCGCACAAAGGAAGATCTTAACGCCCTGCTCGAAACAGCAGAAAGCTGCGGTATTACACGGGCAGTCGGGCTATACCAAGAGCTTTATGCGCACTGACAAAAACCCGTATGGCAGAAGCCATACGGGTTATATCTTATCGAATTACACGGACTCGGAATACGCCTTCCAGCTTCTCCATCTCTTCAGCAAGCGCCGCAGGCGTTGCTTCGTCCAGGTCAAGCATCGTACATGCATACTCTCCCCGGCTCCGGTTAAGCATATCAGATATGTTAATATTATAATTTGCAACTGCCGTTGTAAAGCGGCTGATCGTATTGGGAATATTTTTATGCAGAATCGTAATGCGTCCCGGCTTTGTACAAATGCCCATATCGCAATTAGGATAATTGACAGAATTAATAATATTACCGTTCCCCAGATAATTCATAACCTGCTTAACTGCCATTTTGGCGCAGTTATCCTCAGATTCCTCAGTGGAAGCACCAAGGTGAGGAATTGCAACCACATTCTCCATTCCGGCAGTCTTATCATTCGGGAAATCCGTAATATAACGCTTTACCTTACCGGATTTTAATGCGGCTTCCATTGCCTCATCATCCACCAGACGGTCGCGTGCAAAATTGAGAATAATGACACCGTCTTTCATCATCGCAAGTGTCTCTGCATTGATCATCTTCTCTGTGCTGTCAAGCAGAGGAACGTGCAGCGAAATAATATCACAGTTTTCATAAATCTCTTCACGGGTTTTTGCAGGCACAATATTGCTATCCAAATGCCATGCTGCGTCAATAGAAATATAGGGATCGCAACCGTAAACCGTCATTCCAAGATTGATTGCCGCATTAGCAACAGGACCACCGATTGCGCCCAGGCCAATCACGCCAAGCGTTTTATTCATAATCTCGTTGCCGGCAAATTTAGACTTGCCCTTTTCGACCTTTTTAGCAACATCGCCCTCGTCCTTGATAGACTGCACCCAATTAATACCGCCAACAACATCTCTGCTTCCCAAAAGCATGCCGCAAAGCACCAACTCCTTAACGCCGTTGGCATTCGCTCCGGGAGTATTAAATACAACGATACCCTTCTCTGCACATTTATCAAGTGGAATATTATTGACACCTGCGCCGGCGCGTGCGACAGCGACCAGTCGGTCAGACAGCTCCATGTCATGCATAGATGCACTGCGCACTAAAATAGCCTCTGCATCCTGCACATTCTGTACAGGTTCATATGCCTGTGTAAACAAATCCGTTCCCTTGGTGGAAATAGGATTCAGATAATGAATATGGTACATATTCCATCTACTCCTTAAGCATTATTTGCCTCAAATTCTTCCATAAAGGCAACCAGTTTTTCTACGCCTTCAATGGGCATTGCGTTATATATGCTGGCGCGCATACCACCGACAATACGGTGTCCCTTCAGATTCACAAAGCCTGCCTCTGCTGCTTCCTTTAGGAATTTTGCATCCAGGTCTGGATTACCGGTTACAAACGGAACGTTCATCAGCGAGCGGTCCTTCTTGACAACCGTACCCTTAAACATCTTGCTGCGGTCAAGAAAATCGTAAAGAATAGCCGCTTTCTTTTCGTTATGGACCTTCATTGCCTCAAGTCCACCCATCTTCTTAATCCACTTAAATACCTTGCCGCAGATGTAAATACCATATGCGGGCGGTGTATTATACAATGAACCGTTATCGGCATGGATCTTATAGCGAAGCATCGTGGGAGTACCCTCCAGCGTATCCTCTGTAATCAGGTCCTCACGGATGATTACAATTACAACACCTGCAGGTCCGATATCCTTCTGAACACCGCCGTAAATAATACCGTACTTGCTGACATCAACCGGCTCAGACAGGAAGCACGAAGATACATCAGATACAAGAATCTTTCCCTTTGTATTAGGCAGCTGCCAGAATTTTGTTCCGTAGATAGTATTGTTTTCACAAATATATACATAGTCCGCATCATCACTGATCGGAAGATCTGAACAATCCGGAATATAAGTAAATGTCTGATCGGCAGAAGATGCAACCGCATTTGCCTTTCCATATTTTTTCGCCTCTTCATAGGCCTTTTTCGCCCACTGACCGGTAATAATATAATCAGCAACCCGATTCTTCATCAGATTCATAGGGATCATTGCAAACTGCTGCGATGCACCACCCTGCAGGAACAAAACCTTATAGTTATCGGGAATTTTCATCAGATCGCGCAGATCCTGTTCTGCTTCATCAATAATCTGCTGATACGGCTTTGAACGGTGGCTCATCTCCATTACAGACATACCAGTTCCCTGGTAATCCATCATTTCAGTTGCAGCCTCCTGCAACACCTCTTCAGGCAACACCGCCGGACCTGCGGAAAAATTATAAACACGTTTCATCATTCTGCCTCCATTTCTATTGATGCGTTTTGTACGCCATATATAAACAGATGTCCTTATACAACATCATACCATTTCCTCCTTAATATTACAATATGCTATAATGCAATATTTTTCCGAGTTTTTTTACGCAATTTTTGCCATATATGTAAGTTTACACATTCTTTATAAAAATTTCATCAATACTTTTGCTTAATTCCGTACACTATAAACACACATCCGAAAGGAGCAAATCATGGAAAACTTCTCTGAGAACACATCGAAATATACAAACGAAGTCCCTGACCGCCACAATCCGAACGCAAAAAAAGAAAAACATTTTTCTTCGATGGTAGCATTAGCCTTGTGCTGCGCTGTGTTGGGCGGTATTATCGGTGCTATAGGAACAGTCTGCATTAGTAATCTCCTGCCGGACAACATCTCCGACAAATATAACACTGACAACAATGTAAACATTCTGATCGGGCAGCGGGAGAACACATCGATTGATATTACGCAAATTGACACAAGCAAGATTATGACGCCAGCAGAGCTTTATGCAGCTAACGTAAATTCTACTGTTGGTATTACCACTTCTGTAACCACCAATTTTTGGGGGTATCAAACGACTTCCGCTGCATCCGGTTCGGGCTTTATCCTCTCAGATGACGGCTATATTTTAACGAATTTCCACGTTATAGAGGACTCTGATTCCATCCATGTCCATCTCTATACCGGAGAAAGCTATAACGCTACTCTGGTAGGCTATGATAAAAGCAATGATATTGCTCTTCTGAAAATCCAAGCTGAAGGGCTGACCCCCGTAATTCTTGGTGATTCCGATAATACAAATGTAGGCGATGTTGTCGTTGCGATCGGCAATCCTCTTGGCGAATTGACCTTCTCGCTAACTGCCGGTGCTGTCAGTGCGCTTAACCGTGAGGTTACCATGTCTAACGGTGTTACTATGACCCTAATGCAAACCGACTGTGCGATCAACTCCGGCAATTCCGGCGGTGCTCTTTTCAATCTGTACGGCGAGGTAATCGGCATTACAAATGCTAAATATTCCAGTTCCTCTTCCGGCCAGGCATCGATCGACAATATCGGCTTTGCCATACCCATAAATGACGTTCGAAATATGATTGAAAGTATTATCGAAAAAGGGTATATATCCAAGCCTTATATCGGCGTCTCTGTGCAGGATGTCAGTGCAGAAACACAAAGCTATGGTCTGCCGCAGGGTGCCTCAGTAAAAAATGTTACAGCAGACAGCCCAGCAGAAAAAGCAGGACTTCGCGTCAACGATATTATCACTTCCGTAAACGGGTCAACCATCACCGGAAGCAGAGATCTGGTCAGCATTGTAAATGATGCATCCGTTGGCGACACTCTTTCCTTAACAGTCTACCGGCAAGGCAACAGCTTTAATCTGTCTATCAAAGTAGGCGAACAAATTCAATCGGCCCTTGACAAAAACACAACCGGACAGGAATCCTCCTCCCCATCCTGGGGCTTTGGCGGCTTCTCCAAATAAACAAATAAAAAACGGCTACCCGGTGGGTAGCCGTTTTATTGCTGGCGGAGAGGATGGGATTCGAACCCATGTGCGATTGCTCGCAAACTGATTTCGAGTCAGCCCCGTTATGACCACTTCGATACCTCTCCATATAAATCTACAAATAAGCTGCAACAAAAGGCTGATATTTATAGCGCCTGAGCTATTATAACAATGAAACCGGAAAAAATCAAGTATTTGAATTCTTCCCTATTGATATTTTTATGAATCTCATGTTACAATAGCATAGAATATAAAATCCAGGAGGAAACAGTACTATGGATTATCGCAAGCTGCAAAACGGAAGTGATATTCGCGGTGTCGCACTTGAAGGTATTGTGGGACAGCCCATCACCTTAACAGAACAGGCCTGTCGGGATATCGGTCGTGGATTTGCTCTTTGGCTTTATAAAAAAACCGGCAAAACCTCTGGTCTTCGCGTCGCCGTCGGCAGGGACTCCAGACTCTCCGGAGAAATGCTCAGCGGTTGGCTGTGCGAAGCGATGGTCGGGCAGGGTCTTTGCGTAACAGACCTTGGTATGGCAAGCACGCCCGCCATGTTTATGTCCACCGTAACAGAAGGATATCAATATGACGGCTCTGTTATGATCACTGCCAGTCATCTTCCTTTTAACAGAAACGGATTTAAGTTCTTCACGCCCAACGGCGGTCTTGAATCTGCGGATATTAAGCAGATCCTGCAGTATGCATCTACAGAGGAAAACGCAAACATGCCTATCGGATCGCTCAAATACGGTAGCTTTATGGATACATATTCTAATATCCTTGTAAACAAGATACGCAAAGAAACCGGTGAGGACAAGCCGTTAGAGGACTTCCGCATTGTTGTCGACGCAGGAAACGGTGCAGGCGGTTTCTTTGTTGATAAAGTTCTTAAACCCCTCGGTGCCGCTACCGACGGAAGCCGCTATCTTGACCCTGACGGAAGTTTCCCGAATCACATCCCCAATCCTGAAAACAAAGAAGCAATGGAAAGCATTATCGAGGCCGTATGCGAAACAAATGCAGACCTTGGCATCATTTTTGACACAGATGTGGACCGGGCAGGCGCAGTGCTTTCCGACGGCAGTGAATTAAATCGCAATCGTATCATTGCCATGCTTTCTGCAATTCTGCTGCGTGAATATCCGGGAACGACCATTGTTACTGACTCGATCACATCGAGCGGTCTGGCAAAATTTATTTGCGAAAAAGGTGGAATTCACCATCGCTTCAAACGTGGTTACCGAAACGTGATCAACGAATCTATCCGTCTGAACAGCCTTGGTCAGGACAGCCAGCTTGCAATTGAGACCTCAGGACATGGCGCGCTTAAGGAAAACTACTTCCTTGACGACGGCGCATATCTCGTAACTAAACTTCTGATCGAACTTGCGCGCGGCAAAAAGCATGGTTACACATTGGAATCTCTTATTTCCTCGCTGGAAGAGCCCGCCGAAAGTGTTGAGTTCCGTATGAATATTCTTTTGGATGAATTTAAGCCTTACGGCCAGCAGGTCATTGACGAACTGACCGCATATGCAGAAACACAACCCGGCTGGTCTGCCGCACCGAGCAATTACGAAGGCATCCGGGTCAATCTGGACGGTGATCACGGAAACGGCTGGTTTCTGTTACGGCTATCCCTGCACGATCCGCTTCTTCCCTTAAACATTGAAAGCAACGAAGAAGGCGGCGCAAAGAAGATTGCCAGTGAACTTGCCGCTTTCCTGCAAAAATATGATCAGCTCGACGTATCATCCCTGCTCAATTACATCTAATACTTATCCCCGTTGGATAAACACAGTGTCCAACGGGGATATTTTTCTTATTCAGCATGTTTTCTTGCGATCTCTATTACTTCCGACATTCGCTCAAGTATCATTAAATATTGATCGCGGTCATGCGGAATTATACAACAAGAACAATCTTTTATACCATTATCCGTATAGGTAAAATTACCGCCGCATTTATCCGCTAACGCATATAGCGGACAATAACAAAACAGGCAATTAAAATTTTCCTTACACGCGCCCTTATGACACGGAAAATATTCACACGCTGTATTTTGAATGAAATCATAATTTGCCATGTACGTTTTCCTCTTTCTTGTTATGAAATTATATGATATAATCACAGCGAGGTGTTTTTCATGAAAATACTTGTAGATGCAGATGCCTGTCCGGTAACAGACATTATTATAAAACTAAGCCAAGCATACGGCATCCCCTGTACCCTCTTATGCGATACAGCGCATCAATTATATCGTGAGCATGCAGACACTTTAGTCTTTGATAAAGGCTCTGACAGCGTTGACTTTGCGCTTGTCAACCGGATCTGTCCGGGAGATATCGTAATTACGCAGGATTACGGTCTTGCCTCTATGTGCCTTGCCCGCAAGGCTGCCATACTACACCCGGACGGCTGGCAATACACCGATGAAAACATTCAGGCATTGCTTTTTCAGCGTAGTGAGGCGCGTAAGTATCGAGCCTCCGGCGGTCGTATAAAGGGACCTGCAAAAAGAAAGCATACACAAGACGAGGTTTTTTCAAATACACTTCAAAAACTTCTTCAACAACTCTTCCAGGGATAGATATCGGGCGGCTCTAATGAAAATTCCATTCTCTCCTGTGTTTGTGGATGAACAAACGCCAAATAGCAAGACCATAAAGCAATTTCGCAATCATCCTCATGGAGACTATATTTTCTATCGCCGACAAGCGGGTATCCCCTGCTCGAAAATTGCGCGCGGATCTGATGCGTTCTGCCTGTCTGAAGCGTAATTCGCACGCGGGTCAGCTCTTCTGCCCTTCCAACAACCTGGTACGAAAGAATCGCTTCCTGAACACCTTTTGACATTTGCGTAACAACATATGTTTTCCGTTCTGACTTATCGCGCAAGAGAAGATCCCGAAGTTCTCCAGAATCCTCCGCAACCATTCCATGCGTAACTGCCAAATATTCTTTACAAAATGTCTGCTCTCTGATCTGCCGGGAAAGCTCTGACGCTGCACTCCTTGACCGAGCCAGTACCATCAGGCCACCCACAACTCTATCAAGCCGATGAACCGTATAAACCTCAGCTTTTTCATCCCCCAACATTTGACGGACAAGCTCCGGAACGCCTCCCGGTTCATCTGTCGACAGAACGCGGGGCGGTTTGACACAGACGATAATATGCTCATCTACATGAATCAATTTCATACCAATCCCCCATTGTCTTATTATCCTAACAAAAATATTCCTCCATTGCAACCCTCTAAACAATCAGATCTGCTATAATAAGTAATATAAAAAACGAGAGTCAGGATTTTTCCTGACTCTCTTTGTGTTCGCATTACCTATCTTCCCGGGGGAGTGAGCCGAGTGCTGCCTGTGGCAGATTCAGCGAGGTGAACGAGTGGCTGCGGTCTGCAGATGAGGAAGGTGCTCCTGCACCGACGAAGATGTCGGGTACCGCAACAGGAAACAGGTGGACCGGTCCACATGTTCTTACCTTTTGGGGATAAAAAATAAGAGTCAGGATTCCTCCTGACTCTCTTTATGTTCGCATTACCTATCTTCCCGGGCAGTCGCCCGCCAAGTATTGTCGGCGTACATGAGCTTAACTTCTGTGTTCGGGATGGGAACAGGTGGACCCTCATGACAATCAACACGAACTTTTGTCGATGGCTTTTAACCATCT
>JAZNNK010000089.1:0-3636 GCA_045580205.1 Faecousia sp. | reverse complement strand
GTTTGGATCGATCCGGTTCTGTCGATCGGTGTGGCTTGCTTTATATTGAAACATGCTATCCAAAATCTTAAAAACACATTGGATGTTTTTTTAGATAAGATACCGGAGGATATACAGCTTAGCGAGATCGTGCAGCAGCTTAGGAAAATAGAAGGTGTGTTGGATATCCATCATGTACATATCAGAAGTCTGGATGGGGTTAGCCATGCGGCGACACTGCATGTTGTAGTAAACGCAGACCGTTATGCAGTCTCAGAGCAGATCAAAAAGGAATTGGCGAAAAAGAACATAGTCTGCGTAACGGTTGAGACAGAAACGCCTGAAACGCGCTGTATTCAGACAAAGTGCACCTTGCCTGCACAACAGGAGCAATCCTGTCAATGCCACCATCATCACCATCATTAAGTCGTTAAAAGAACAGGAAAATCGCCCCCGATTTTTTCGGGGGCGATTTTGTTTAAGATAAGATCAGTTTGTCGTTTACTTCGTCGGAGCCGCTGGCTTTGCTGAAAAGAGTCAGAAGCTGATCAACAGTCAGCTTTTGCTTTTCTTCACCGGAAACGTCAACAACGATCCGTCCCTCGTACATCATGATCAGGCGGTTACCGTACTGGATGGCATCGCGCATATTGTGCGTGATCATCAGTGTAGTCAGATTGTTGCGCTCAACGATCTTCTGAGTAACCTCCAGGACCTTGGCGGCGGTTTTGGGATCGAGTCCAGCGGTGTGCTCATACAAAAGCAGTAGCTTAGGCTGCTGTAAGGTGGCCATCAGAAGCGTCAACGCCTGACGCTGACCGCCGGATAGCAGACCGACTTTATCAGTCAGACGGTTCTCAAGACCGAGGTCGAGGATCTCAAGCTGCTGCCGGAAAAGCTCGCGTTCTGTTTTTGTAATTCCGGAGCGCAATGTTCTGATTTTGCCGCGACGTGCAGCCAATGCGAGGTTTTCTTCGATCTGCATAGTGGCGGCGGTGCCCATCATGGGGTCCTGAAATACGCGTCCGATATATTTTGCCCGCTTGTACTCAGGCAGTTTTGTAACATCCTTACCGTCGATCAGAATATTACCTTCCTCTACGGTATAAACACCTGCAACACAGTTGAGCAGGGTGGATTTACCGGCGCCGTTGCCGCCGATGACGGTTATGAATTCACCGGGCTTTAAGTGCAGGCTCAATCCGTTCAGAACAGTTTTTTCGTTAACTGTGCCAATGTTAAAGGTCTTAAATATATTTTTAATTTCCAGCATGCTGTTTCTCCTTTCCACCGTTTCGGGACCTTTGATGAACATGCTGCTTTCTCCAATAGGGGATTGTGAGGAATGTGGCTACGATCAGCGCAGATATCAGCTTGAGATAGTTTGTGTTAATATTCATGAGGCTGACAACAGCTTGAATCACCAAATAATAAACGACAGAGCCGAGGCTTACAGCCAGAAGCTTCAAGCCAAAATTTCGGAAAAGCTTACCGAAAGTTATTTCTCCGATAATAATAGCTGCAAGACCGATGACGATCGCGCCGCGTCCCATGTTGATCTCTGCAAAACCTTGATACTGGCTCAGAAGCGCACCGGAAAGTGCGACAAGGCCGTTGCTGAGCATGAGTCCGAGAAGGGTGTTGAAACGGGTGTTGATTCCCTGGGCGCGTGCCATGTTGATATTTGCACCGGTCGCACGGATGGAACTGCCTCGCTCTGTGCCGAAGAACCAGTACAAAAGTCCAATGATAACGATCGTAACGATCGATACAACAAACAGCGGGTGCTGATAGACAGGCCGTGCTCCGGTCTGTACCTGCTGCATGTATCTCAGGGATACCAAAAGGTCGTATTTATTCACATTCAGCGCTTGGTTTGCGCGCATATCCATAATTGCTAAATTGACAGACCAAAGACCAAGTTGTGTCAGAATACCGGATAAAATTGCAGGGATTCCGCAAAATGTGTGAAAAAATCCGGTAACAAGACCTGCCAGCATACCGGCAATCACTGCGCCCAGCATAGCTACCCATACATTCTGTCCGGAGATGAGCAGCATCACACAGACTGCACCGCCGGTGCAGAAAGAGCCGTCCACAGTCAGATCGGAAATTTCCAGAATCTTATATGTGATATATAGGCCGATAGCCATAATACCCCAAATCATACCCTGCGAAAGCGCTCCGGGCAGGGCATTGATTAAGTTTGTCATAATTGTCCTCCTGTTAGAAGGGACGAGGTGGAATTTCCATCTCGCCCCATGTGTTTTATTCTCCGATCGCGATGTAACCTTTGAGCGGTGTAATGCCTAGTTCTGTGCAGATCTCTGCGTTATATTTTGCGGTAACAGTTTTGGGATCTGCATATTCAATGGGCATCTGGCTGATGTCAGCAGTACCGTCAAGGACCTTGATGGCCATATTTGCGGTGGTTACACCAAGCTCGTAATAGCTGATGCAGAGTGTAGCAATGCCACAACCGGAACAGATTCCTTCTTCACCGGCAATGACCGGCACTTTCTTGTCAAGACATACGGATTTAACAATACCTGTGCTGTTGGCAACGGTGTTATCGGTAGGAACGTAGATAACATCACACGATGCGGCAGCGGTTTCAGCGATCGAATACAGATCACCGGAGGAAGAGAAAGAATATTCCTTGCAGGTGAGATTTTTGCTTTCAAGATATTCTTTGACCTTGTCAATTTGATAACGGGAGTTAGGCTCTGTTGCGCAGTACAAAAGTCCAACCGTTTTGGCGGTGGGAACCCACTCCAGGATCATATCTGCCTGCTTGTCCAAAGGAGCAAGGTCAGATGTGCCGGAAATATTACCGCCTACGGTTCCGGAGAAGTTATCCAGATCCAGAGCAACGCCGTATTCCGTAACAGAAGTTCCCAGGATAGGAATAGTGTTCGTTGCATTGGCAGCTACCTGCAGAACAGGGGTAGAATTGGCAAGAATCAAATCAACATCCTTAGCAACGAAGTCGTTAATGATTGTGTTGAGCGTGTTGGAATCACCGGAAGCGTTTGTGTTAAGAAACTCGATGTTATCATCGCCATACTTTGCTTTGAGCGTATCCATAAAGCCCTTCGTAGCGGCATCAAGCGCCGGATGCGGTTCAATCTGGCAGATGCCGATCACAATTTTATTTGAGTCAGACGGCTGACATGCCGCAAGAGAGAGCATCAGCATCAGCATCAATATCAGTGCAATAATTTTTTTCATGGTGTATTTCTCCTTTATTCCCAGGCAGGGCATTTGATTGTTCTAATATACCACCGAAGGTACTGTTCTGTCAATGAAAAAAATAAAAATTCTATACATAAATTAACATAAAAATCCGTCAATGACCAACAAGTATCCGCGACACAAAGATTTTATTAAGAAAAATGGAATATTTATTCATGAATAATGAATAAAAAATGAAGATATGCGGTTGACACACCATTATATTTTTAGTACAATTTTAGTCAAATGCAGAAAGTGGATGTTTAATATGAAAAATTTGTGCGTTTTTGATCTTGATGGAACGCTGGTTGACTCTATTGAAGATATTGCGATGGCGCTTAACATTTCTTTGCAGGAGATGGGAAAAAGCACCCATTCAACAGATAAATATTATCAAATGATCGGAAATGGCATGGATATGCT
>JAZNNK010000088.1:0-21872 GCA_045580205.1 Faecousia sp. | reverse complement strand
ATAATTGTCCAAGGTGTTTATAGTTCGTCTTTGCGTTATTCAATTTACAAGGTACAGTGCGCTCCGCCTCATGAGGTGAGCCTGTTCAGTTTAGCACAGCAGCTTTTCCTTGTCAAGAACTTTTTTCTTTTCTCGCCATTTTTCTTCGCTTCTGCACATGCTTTTGCGCCCCCTGCCGGAAGCGCTCGCTTATAATATCAAATGACCCCGCCGTTGTCAAGCATTTATTTCGATTTTTTGACAAATTTTTTGAGGACCCCCGAAGAGGTCCTCAAGTATGGTCTTCAATACATATTATGCATCTTCGATCAGACCGTAATCTCCATCATTTCTACGGTAGACCACAGCAAACGCGCCTTCATTATCTTCATCCCGGAATGCAAAGAAATTATGCTCCAGCAGATTCATCTGCAACACTGCTTCCTCACGTGTCATAGGTGCAAAGCGAAAGTTTTTAACGCGCACAATATTAAGCGCTTCTTCCGGTTCGTCCACCGCAAAAGAGGTTTCCTCTACACTGCGGGTAAAGGCATCCTGACGCAAACGGCGGGCAAGGCGTGTTTTATTCTTACGGATCTGGCCTTCAATCGTACCGACAGCAGCATCAATGGAAGCAAACATATCCGATGTGCTTTCATGTGCACGAAACCAAGTACCCGCCCCACGAACCGTAAGTTCTACATTATTGCGGTTCTTCTCCACAGAAAATACGACAAGCGCCTCCGCATCATCCTCAAAATAACGCGCCAGCTTCATTACCTTCTTTTCGGCATAAGCATGAACACTCTGCGGCAATTTCACTTTTTTCTCACTAAACTGAAATTTCATATACGTCAGCTCCTTTCGTTTTTACCGGTCATCCGGTGCATTTATATTATACCACGATTTTCACGTATCGACAAGGGATTATTGCTGATCTAAGCTATCCTCATCATCAAGAAGCTCTGTCATTGTTAAGTTGTATATATTTTCTGCTTTTTTCTCGAAAAGCTTACCCAGCCGCACCGCCTGCCGCTGGTCAGGTGCAACAAGCTCAAGTGTCATCAGATTTCCTTTTTCATCATCGAGCGACATGACGACGGAAAAATCTCCGTCTGCAAGCGGAATGACCTGTGTTTTTACGAAGCTGCTACGACGAAGCTGCCGATTAAATTTTGCAACCGCATTCTCAGCGCGCTGCTTGACAATAAATGCAATTGAATCCTGCGTAAGCTCCCCGTCTTGTCTTCCCTTTTCGGTAATCTCATAATACTCCTGATCAAGCTGCTTCAAATGGCCTGTATCTACCATCTCGGGAACCGCTGTACATACATCAAAATAACTTACACATTCATCCTGATAGCAAAGCTCATATATCTCCTGACATGTAACAGGATAATTTAACCTTGCCATAACAAACAAAACCAAAACCTTCACATCCATCATATCATGGATAAACCCTAATCTTTTCAAAGCGCTCACCTCTTACTTCAATTATACAAAATCAATACAAAAAATCAAGCACAACCGCCCTCGCTGTATCATATTGTGGCACGAAAGGGTGATTTCATGAACGAATATGTTTTTCTTCCCTACGGTCATACCGAGGCATTAATCTATGCCGCAGAGAGCTTAAAGCGCAAAGGCTGCAAAATAGCATCTGCTGCCGATCATACTGTCACCCACCTTCTGTTGCCTGTTCCAAGCTTTGACCCAGACGGAAGCATAAAGGGTGGTTTATCCTTAAGTGAAGTATTATTGAAGCTACCAAAGAACATTACAATATTAGGTGGCAATTTAGATTCCGATAAATTATCCGGCTATACGACCGTCGATCTTCTTCTGGATCATTACTACCTTGCAGAAAATGCCGCCATCACCGCACACTGCGCTCTGAAGCAGATCTTGTCCCGTTTACCCGTTACATTGCAGGGCTGTCCTGTGCTGATCGTGGGTTGGGGGCGCATCGGAAAATGCCTTGCCGCTCTGCTGCGGCAACTGGGTGCGCGAGTATGTATTGCTGCACGGAAAGAAGCAGATCGCGCGATGCTGACAGCTCTTGGTTACGAGGCAGAAGATATTTCTCCACCTGGCTACGGTCTCATGCGATACCGCGTCATATGCAACACCGTACCGACCATGCTTTTAACAGACACACTTATCAGCAATTGCCGTCCGGATTGCATTAAGATTGATCTTGCATCCACTTGCGGAATCGCGGGCAACGATGTAATCCATGCGCGCGGTCTTCCCAACAAAGATGCACCGGAGAGCTCCGGTGAACTAATTGCACGTACTGCCTTACAGCTTACAGCAAAATGATAGAAAGGAGTATAAAAATGAACATCGGTTTTGCCATGTGCGGATCATTTTGCACATATAGCAACGTTTTCCCAGTAATGGAAGAACTATCAAAATCACACACGATTATCCCGATCTTCTCTCATGCAGCATACACCATCGACAGTCGCTTCGGGACAGCACAGTCCCATATACGTAAAGCAACAAAAATCTGTGGTACCGAGCCGCTTTTTTCCATATCGCAGGTCGAACCGATCGGCCCAAAAAAGCTCTTTGACGCACTGATCATCGCTCCGTGTACCGGCAACACCCTGGCAAAGCTTGCGCATAGTATCGCCGACGGTCCCGTAACAATGGCCGCTAAAAGCCATTTGCGCAACGGCAGACCAATACTGCTTGCCGTCTCTACCAACGATGCATTATGTGGCGCAGCTGAAAACATCGGAAAGCTGCTCGGCCGAAAAAACTATTTCTTTGTCCCGTTCGGGCAGGATGACGCCTGCAACAAACCTACCAGTATGATTGCTGATTTTACAAAAATCCCTCCAACACTCAATGCAGCATTGGAGGGCAGGCAAATTCAACCTGTTTTATTGTAAGTTAATTGAAATCAGAATTTTTATCGTTCGTCAGATCTCCACTGCCATTAATCGGGATCGCATCCCCAACATATGTAGATTCCGGCTGAAGAAGGCACATACCGAAATCTTTTACCCGTGCCAGCACCTCCCGCACATCGCGCGAGAACTGACCGCTATACTGCCGGTAATCTGCGCCAACTCCATAGGCATCAACACCCAGCGATCGGGCAATATACAACGCACGGTATAAATGATACTGCTGTGTAACAATCAAAACCTTTTTTGCGCCAAAAACTTCCTTTGCACGATAGATCGTTTCATATGTCGAAAACCCCGCATGATCCATAAATACGTCTGCCGACGGAATCCCTGCATCTACCGCATATCTTTTCATGGCATCAACTTCATCGTATTCTACTGTGCCATGATCACCACTCATCAGCAGCTTTGGTGCGGCGCCTAACGAATACAAGGAAACTCCCTGCTTCAATCGGTCCTCCAGCATATGGCTGGGGGACCCATCGCTGCGAACCAAACATCCCAAGACTATAATGCAATCCACGTCCCTCAGCATGGATGCTTGTTCCTCAGGCAGTATCCGCGAGCTCACACTACTCTTAACCCAAGCATTGATACCAAGAATTCCACAAGTCCCCAGAACACCCACAGCAAGCATGATGCACAAAGCGACGATCATGCGATTGTGAATTTTACTTTTTGATTCTGTCTGTTTCATCATCTTCTCCTGTTTTATAAGGGCTGTTTACAGGCTCTCGATCTCCTCAAGCCAAATTCGGGCAGAAACATCGCTTGGCATATTCCAATCACCACGCGGACTCATCCCTAAGCAATCTGCCTTCACACCATCCGGCTGACAGTTACGCTTAAACTGCTGCGAGAAAAATCTGCGATAAAATATCTGCAGCCATTTTTTGATCGTCTCAGTATCAAAATCATCTGCAAAGGCGCTGCACGCAAGGCGGTATATTTTCGTTGGGCAGAAGGCATACCGAAGCAAATAATACAAGAAGAAATCATGAAGCACATATGGACCGACGATATCCTCGGTCTGCTGAGCGATCTTTCCGCCAGCATCCGGAGGCAACAGCTCCGGGCTAACCGGCGTATCCAGGACATCGCGCAACACCTCAGCAACATCCGTGTATCCGGGGATAGTTGCAACAGTTTCAACCACCCAACGCAGAAGTGTTTTCGGCACAGATGCATTCACGCCATACATACTCATATGGTCGCCGTTATAGGTGCACCAGCCCAATGCAAGCTCACTTAAATCCCCTGTCCCTATCACAATGCCGCCTACTGTACCGGCGTAGTCCATAAGCACCTGTGTTCTTTCTCTTGCCTGTGCATTTTCATAGGTAGTGTTATGAACCGACGGATCATGTCCGATATCACCAAAATGCGTTAATACCGCGTTCTGAATATTAACCTCCCTGGATGTTACTCCAAGCAGCTTCATCAGCTTCAGTGCATTTCGATAGGTGCGGTCTGTTGTACCAAAACACGGCATTGTAACTGCATGGACATCACTTATCGGTCTTCCCAGACGACGCATTGCTTCAACCGCCACAAGAAGTGCCAGTGTAGAATCCAATCCACCGGACACGCCAACGACCGCCTTTGCCTGAATGTTCTGCAGTCTTTTTGCAAGGCCTGAAGCCTGTGTTTGAAAAACAGACAAACAGAGCTGGCGTCTGCTACCCTCTGCCTCTGGAACAAACGGCATTTTTTCAACATGATACAAACTGCCGTTACCGCGAAGCGCCTGCACAGGACAGACATTCAACCGGACCTGCTCTGCAACACCGTAATAGGAAGCAGCATCACGGAACGAAGTCTTTTTTCTGCGATCTGCGCGGACAACACCTAAATCCGCATCATGCACCAGCATATAATCCGAAGCTGCCAACATCCCATTCTCCGCAAGCACAACACCGTTTTGCGCAATCAGACTGTGTCCGGAAAACACCATATCCTGCGTAGACTCTGTCGAGCCGGCAGAGCAGAAAGCATATACACATGCACAGGAAGCGGATTGCTGGCGCACTATATCCTGTCGGCTGATATGCTTATCGTTTGCTTCATTTGAGGCAGACAGATTCACAATTACCTCTGCGCCACCCATAGCCAGTATAGCAGAGGGCGCTACCGGTGCCCACAGGTCTTCGCATATCTCAACTCCAAGCACTGTCCCATCGCCCAAACTAAAGAGCTGACCTGTTCCCACAGGAACAGCATAATCTTCCGCACAGTCAATTATTTGCGATGCAAACACCTCGTTGATTAACAGATCTGCTGCAGAAGCAAACCAACGCTTCTCATTAAATTCATCATAATTCGGAATAAATGTCTTTGGTACGACGCCAAGCAACACACCTGCGCGTATCACTGCGGCACAGTTATATAGCTGACCGCAGAGCACAAGCGGCAGTCCCACCGCAACCGTAACGGCAGGATGCTCGCGTGTGCAGTCAACAATTTTATTTAGTCCTTCCTTTACGCAGGCATTAAGCGTCTGCTGAAAGAAGAGGTCTGCACAAGTATAACCGGTCAAGCCAAGCTCAGGTGTTACCAGCAGATCACATTCCTGCTCGTCAGCTGCTGCTATAAATTTACAGATATCCTCTGTATTCTTATGAACATCACCTGGTTGAACTGCAGGAACTGCGCAGGCAATTCGAATAAACTCCAGCATAGAATACCTCCGTTACATCTTTTTTCCTATCATAACACATTCTTTCCAAATTGCAAAGAGAATAAAAGGAACGGAATAAATCCGTTCCTTTTTATTTAAATTTCTGCATCCTTACGCAGCACTTCAGCAAGATCTGTTTGCTCCCAGGGATGCTCTGCGACACCAAAATGGCCCTCTGCCGCCGTCTTTTTATAAATAGGCCGGCGCAGATCCAGCTTCCGAATAATGCCTGCCGGAGTCAAATCACAATGCTTGCGCAGAAGCTGCGTTAATTTGTCATCGGAAATTTTTCCTGTTCCGTAGCTGTCAACGCAAACCGACACAGGCTGCGCAACGCCGATCGCATATGCGATCTGCACCTGCACCTGCTCAGCTAAACCTGCCGCAACAATATTTTTCGCCATATAGCGTGCCATATACGCCGCACTTCTATCCACTTTTGTGGGGTCTTTGCCGGAAAACGCGCCGCCACCATGTGAAAAATAGCCGCCGTACGTATCCACAATGATCTTTCGGCCTGTCAATCCGGTATCACCGTCCGGTCCACCAATAATAAACTGTCCGGTCGGATTGATATGGATGTGCTTTACATTTGCGATATCAAAGCCATACTGCTGAAGAACCGGCGCAATTACCTCATCACGGACATAACAACGCAGCTGTTCGATCTCAAATGCGGCGCTGTGCATAACAGAGACCACAACTGTATCGACGCCAATTACCTTCCCGTTATTATCGAATTCAACAGATACCTGCGTCTTGCCGTCCGGACGAAGCAAAGCATTTGCCCGCACACACTCTGTCAGACGGTTGGCTAATGCGCGCGAAAGCGCGGCCGGCAAAGGCATAAGTTCGGGTGTCTGCGAGCATGCCCCGCCAAACATCATTCCCTGGTCGCCCGCGCCTCCGACCGCATCATTTGTGCCCATCGCAATATCTGCCGACTGTGTATGCACCCTGCACATAATCTCTACTGTATCCGCGCAGAAGCCACTGTCCTCATATACATAACCAATTCCACGAATCACTTCACGCGCGACGGCGGCATAATCTACCGTTGCTTTCGTTGTAATTTCTCCACAGATAAGGCAAAAATCCGTTGTAACCATTGTCTCACAAGCGACGCGAGAATCCGGATCCTGCGCAAGACACGCATCTAAGATTGCATCAGATATGGCATCTGCTACCTTATCAGGATGTCCGCATGTTACGCACTCTGAAGTAAAAAGTCTTTTTTCCATTTCAATTGTCCTTTCAATATAAAAAATCTGCACACCGAAGGACTCGATGTGCATGATATCGAATCCTCATCTTTCGTTGCCGCCGGATTTGGCACCTTGCAAAAAACAGGTTGCCGGGTTTCATCGGGCCGTTCCCTCCACCACTCTTGATAAGGCTAATATGCAGTTACCGTTTTATTCTACTCATAATTACAAAAAAGTCAATAGTTTTTTATTTTTTATCCAAAAATGTTTACATTTCCTTTATAGACATTTTGTCTCAAAACTGGTATGATATCTTTAATCTAACGGGGAGTTGAGATGAGTGAAAAAGCTACGCAATAAATTTGAACGCTTCTGCTATCAGAACCAAAACAAGGGCATTCCCAATTTGATGCTGTTTATCTCCTTAGGTGCAGCCATTGTTTATATTTTAAGCATGTTCGATAACAGCTACACCCTGTATTTATTGCTATGCTTTGACCGGACATCCATTCTGCACGGCCAGATCTGGCGACTGTTCACATTTCCGCTTGTCTACGGTGTAGGAAACGAAAATCTGATCCTTGTCGGCATCAGTTTGCTTTGCTACTACTCTCTCGGAAGGGCAATCGAGCATCAATGGGGAACACTGCGTTTTAATCTTTTTTATCTGACCGGCATTGTATTGATGGACATCTTCTGTCTGATCTTTGGCGGGCGGGCAGACGCCTATCATCTGAACTTAAGTCTGTTTCTGTCGTATGCCACCTTATATCCGAATGCGCATTTTCTTTTATTCTTTATCATTCCGGTTAAAGCATGGATCTTTGCACTGGTGGACCTGCTTCTCGTGCTCGTTGATGTGATCTTTTTTGCATACGGCCCATTCCCGCAAAACCTGTTTCCGATCATTGCGCTTGCCAATTATTTTCTGTTTTTTGGCAAAGATATTCTTAATGTACTGCCTTTTACATGGGGAACGCGTTCCGTACGAAAAAATAAAGCAGAAAAGCGAGGCACAATTCCCTTCCCCTCTAAAGCTGACACGGCAAAGGCGCCCTACACGCACCGTTGCACTGTTTGCGGCCGCACAGATCAAACAGATCCCGAATTAGAATTCCGTTATTGCTCAAAATGTCAGGGATATCACTGCTACTGCAGCGAGCATATCAGTAACCATACGCATATATAAAATAGAGGACGCTGCACGGCAGCGTCCTCTTTATTCAGGATTGATCCATCGGTATATAAGATATCTCATCCACTCCGTCAAGCACTTCCGGACGATGCGTTACAAGGATTGCCTGCTTGCCCATTGCACGAAGATTTCGCAGAACAGACGCCTCTGTCTGCGCATCCAGCGCAGATGTACACTCATCCAGCAGGAATATCGGCCTTTGCATCAGAACGGCTCTGGCAATGGCAAGACGTTGAATCTGTCCTTTCGACAGGCCCGTATTATTTTCACGCACCTGTGTCTGCTCTGCAGATGCCATGTCCCAGATAAACTCCGCATCAGCGATCTTTAACGCCGCGCGCAGGCTTGCTTCATCCGCATCGGGTGCAACAAGCTGCAAATTTTCAAGAACCGTTCCGGAAAACAAGGCATAATCCTGCGGAACATATGCAAACAAATATCTTGTTGCCTCAGAGCACGGCAACATCCCCTGTTCCGTCTCCAGGCAGACAGACCCCTCCTGCGGTGCATATAACCCGAGGATAAGCTTAAACATCGTTGTTTTGCCTTTCCCCGATAACCCCGTCAGACATGTCCAGCTATCTAAAGGCAGTCTTGCGCTGAAATTCGAAAGCACAGGTATCTCTTCGCCGGAATATGTAAATGTTACATGATCGAAAACAATCGCCTTGACTTTACCTGTCAGAGGTTCATCCATTCTTTGTTCTGCGGGCGCAAGCAGTTCTTTCAATCGCTCTGCCGCAACCTCAAGCGCCATAATCTTGCTCCATAGACCTGAGATTCCCAATACCGGTGTTTTAAACTGCGCTAACAACTGAATCAACGACATAAGCGAACCATAACTGAGCATTTCAACCGAGATTTGAACGGCACCCCATAGCAGCAGCGTGCCGGTAGCTAAATTAAACACCGCAGTAAACAGTGAGGTACTTCCAACATGCCACAATCTTCGCTTAAATCTCGCAAACAGGTTTTGATTTATGCTCATGCCGAAACGCGCCAGCGTCTGTTGCTGGACCTGAAGACTCTGAATCAGTTCCAGTTGCTGTAAATTTTCCTGCATTTCTGCCATTATCCGCTCATCTGTCTTTCGAACCTGCGTCTGTTGTTTCTTTAAAAACGGACGAAGCCAGGATGCGATCAGCCCGATCACGATCGCCGCAGCAAACAGAACCGCAGCAATTGGCGGGTAGATCAGCGTGATCGACACAAATGCAGCAAGCAGACTTGCAAGCTGTCCGATCAGCGACGGAATCGTGTACATAAAGCCGTCGCATACTGTTTGAACATCCTCCATACCACGCGCCATCAATTCACCGCTATGGTATGCCTGCAATCTGATATCGCAGCTATGAATCGCAGATGTGAGCATTTTCTTGCGCACCTGCGCCACAAAACGGTCCGATACACTTCCGGAAAACCACGAAAGGAATGCATACAGGATGATCAGGACAACAAGGTCTGCCACAAGCACAATGCCCCAGAACAAAAGACGCCCATTATTTTCCAGCGCGGCATCAATCACAAACCGCATCAGCAAAGCAATACTAACCTGCAACAGAGAATACAGTATCATCATAAAGCTGATAACAACTATGTTTGCTCTATATCCACGCAGCAAGCTCCAAACACTGGAGCGGGATATCGTTCTTTTCATAATTCACCCTCACCATCACCGATTGATAAAACCCCTGCGGTCATAGCCGCAGGGGGATTCCTTCGCACTCTCTCAGGCGGCGTCAGTCCTGAGGTATTTTATTGCTGGTATGTCTCGTAATACTTTTTTCTGTCATCGAGTTTCGCACCGTTGAGAACAAAGCCCAATATTCTCGCGCCCACCAATCTGAGCCGATTGATTCCGTGCCGTACTTCTTCCTTGTCAGTCTTATTCTCACAGACAAGATACAGTACCCCGTCAAGCATATTGGCTATAACACAGGCATCAAGAACCGCATTAACAGGCGGTGTATCAACCAGAATACAATCATATTCCTGCGACATCTTCTCGACAAGTCCCTTCATCCGACCGTTTCCAATAAGTCCTGAAGGATTCTCAGGCATTTCCCCGGAAAACAGCATGTCCAATGTTGGACGCGGTCCCCGTTGGATCAGATCCTCAACCTCTGCCTCACCGGACAGCACAGAAGACAAACCTGAATCATTTTTCATTTGTAACAATTGTGCAAGCATCGGTCTGTGCATATCTGCATCGATCAATAAAACCTTCTTCCCGGCATCTGCGCAGGAAATCGCAAGATTAAGCGCCGTTAAGCTCTTACCCTCATCCTCTGCACTGCTGGTAACACAAAAACACTTACATTTATCCCCGGGTATAGCTGCAACAATGTTCGTCCGAAGCAATTTATACGCTTCGCGCACCGCAAAACTACTGGAAGCATTCATAATCTGGCGGCGCTGCGCGCTGATTACTACACCACCTTCTGTATGCGTGGACTTATCCCTTTTAAATAGTTTCATAAAAATTCTCACCTTTGATGATTATACATGACAAATGTCATAATTTCAATAGCTTCCACTAAGAAAACTTATATATACATCATTATATTATTTGTAAACTGTCAGAATCTTCCACGCAGAGAAATTTATATAAAGCTCTGAATGCCGTATTACCGGAAAATTCTTCTTTAATAAATTCTTAAGAAATTGTAACGCAAAAATATGCTATAATATTTGCCGAAAAAGGAGGAATGATTTTGACTTTCTTTGAAAAATTACTAAGGCTTATGGATACACAGATGCAAACACCGGTACCCTACGGCTGGTTCCACCTGCTTTTCTTTATATTCTCTGTTGCTGTAACCATCTGGATCTGCCTGCGACGCAAAAAAGATTCCCCGGAACGAGTCCGCCGAGTAGTCCTGATCACATCGATCATCGTGATCCTATTAGAAATATACAAACAGATCAATTTCAGCTTGTCCTATGAAAATCACACCATTGCATTTGATTATGCATGGTACGCATTCCCCTGGCAGTTCTGTTCGACCCCTATGTATATCGGACTGCTTGTGGGGATTACAAAAAAAGGAAAGCTTCATGAATGTGCCTGTGCATATCTTGCCACATATGCCGTATTCGCAGGACTGAGCGTAATGCTCTACCCAATATCAGTCTTTATCGGCACAATTGGCGTCAACATCCAGACAATGATCTGTCATGGCGCAATGCTCCCGATCGGTGCATACTTATTTGCTTCTGGTCATGTAAAAACAGAACACAAAACACTTCTTAAGGCGCTTCCGGTATTTATTGCCGTCGTTCTGATCGCTGTTATTTCAAATGAAATTGCGTACCAAACCAACCTGTTGGAAACAGATAACTTTAATATGTTCTATATCAGTCCGTACTGTGAACCGCATCTTCCTGTATACTCCTGGGTCCAGGAAATTGTCCCCTTCCCCTGGTGTCTGATGGTATATGTGCTTGGCTTTACAACCGCCGCGTATATCATTCTTCTTTGCGCAATATGTATTCACCGCATTGCCGGTGCGTGCAGCAGACGATCAGCAGAAAAAATAACTGTATAATACAAAAATCCGAACACTCTTCCGGTGTTCGGATTTTTTATTATAAAATGCAATTCATCAGCTATTGCGGAATCTCGAAAGAAAATCCTTCGTCTCCTGCCTTTGCGGATTGCCAAAAACCTCGGCCGGTGTTCCTTCTTCACAGATTACGCCTTCATTCATATACACAACACGACTGCTTACATCTCTGGCAAATGCCATTTCGTGTGTAACGACCAGCATTGTCATGCCTTCCTGTGCAAGCGTCTGCATAACATGAAGAACTTCTCCCACCATTTCCGGATCAAGCGCAGATGTCGGCTCATCAAACAGGAGCACCTCCGGATTCATCGCCAATGCTCTTGCAATCGCCACACGTTGCTTCTGACCGCCGGATATCTGCGACGGACGGGCATTTTGATACGGAAGCATTTCCACGCGCTCTAAATAAGCGCGGGCAATCTTTTCAGCATCGACCTGATTTCTGCCCAAAACCTTCACCTGCGGAAGTGTACAGTTTTGCAAAACAGAAAGATTGTTATACAAATTAAACTGCTGAAATACCATTCCAACGCGTGCACGGTACTGATATAGCGAATCAATCTCGGTCATGATATTTTTACCATGCCATAAAATTTCACCGCCTGTCGGTGTTTCCAACAAATTGATGCACCGAAGCAACGTGCTCTTGCCCGAACCGGATGAACCGATGATTGCTACAACTTCGCCGTGCGAAACATCCATATCAATCCCGCGCAAAACATCGACACTTCCAAAGCTTTTTTGAAGCCCCTTGATTTGAAATACTGTATTATCTTCCATCTCGAAGCCTCCTTACGCCTTTGGTATACGGATCTCCGCGTTAGAATCGGATTGCGAGCCACAAATCACAAAGCTTTCCGCGCCATCCATCTTCCGTTCGATCAACCTGAGCAGTCTTGTAACAGTAAATGTCAGGATGAAATAAATCACGCAAACGATAAAGTATGTTTGGAAGGTTTGGAAATTCGCGCGCTTAATAATGCCTGCAATATAGTAAAGCTCCGTTACGCCAATTACATTCAACACAGAGGTATCCTTGATATTGATCACAAATTCGTTGGAAACAGAAGGTAAAATATTGCGCAGCACCTGCGGCAGTATAATATACCGCATTGTCTGCCAGTGCGTCATACCGACAGCCGCAGCGCCCTCAAACTGTCCCTTATCGATTGAGATAATACCGCCTCTGACAATCTCCGCCATATAAGCGCCTGTGTTAATGGAAACGATCAAAATTCCTGACGGGATCAGAGGCAGCTGTGCACCACCGGTGGCAAAAGCATATCCCCAATAGATGACCATTGCCTGCACCATCATAGGTGTGCCGCGAAAGACTTCAACATAAATACTGATCAGAACATTTAAGATGCGTTGGAAGATCCGAACGGCCATATTCTTCGAGGCAGGACAGGTCCGCAGTATACCGGTAGCTAAACCGATCACCAAGCCTGCCAGTGTGCCGACAAGTGCGATCAGCATGGTATATCCGACGCCACGCAGGAGGTACGGATAATACTCTACCAGTATATCTATAACATCAGTAAAAAAACTAATCATAATAATTACTTCTTGTAAATTACAACAAGGTTGGACGAATAATATACATTCGTAAAATCGATCTCTGCCTCGCGCTCGGCAGTCGGGCTCATACCGGCAATGATCGCATCAACCGAACCGGATTGCAGCGCAGGAAGCAAGCCTTCCCATGTGATCGCATAAATTTCCAGCTTCATTCCCAGACGGTTTGCAATGTACTGAGCGATCTGTACATCATAGCCGTTTGCGTACATGTTATCCTTACCCTCACCGCTGATGGCTACTGCGCCAACAGATGCGCCGGCAAGATCTGTCCAGTTGAAGGGCGCATACGCACACTCCATACCAACACGCAGCGTTCCATTTGTCTGCGCAGGCGCTTGACTCTTAAGCACAATCTCGCCAATTGACTGACCTGCGGACAGACGTACCATCTGATCCATCAGCGCAGCACGGGTCTCTGTAGAGATCTCAGAAAGAATGGTGTTGATCTGATCACGCAAAGCGCTTCCGGTAGCAAGACCTACTGCAATACCAACATCTGCATCTGTCGCAGTAAAGCCGGTATCGTTGTTAACAAGCGGAAGATAGCCAAGGCTGCTGTCGCTCAGGCAAACCTCGATAGCGGTCGGCTCTTCTGCGATATAGCCATCGATCGTGCCGGACTTAAGCGCCGTTAACAGGTCTGCAAACTCAGGCAGTGTAGATGCATTCACATTTTCGATCTGCTCCAGGGCATCTTCGTGGAACGTGCCGCTCTGTGCGGCAATCTTTGTGCCGGCAAGATCTGCAAGATTTTTTGCAGAGGAGATGTCGGTCTTATTTGCGTTACATCCGGCAAACGCGGACAACACAATCATCAATACAAGTGTAGCGGCTAAAATTCTTCTCATTTTTCTTCTTTCCTTTCAAAAGTAAAAATAAAATTGGATCGCTTCGATCAGCGATCCAACAGCAATAGCAATATATAAGAATATACCGCAGCACTGCTTCGATAGCGCTTCACAAAGTTTGTGACAGTCCGGCAGATATTCTCTGACGGCCCAGCAAGCAGAATTCAGGCATCCTGCTCACTTCGGCGGTTTCCCCTTTCATCTTTGGCGGCTGCCTGGCCTTGCCTCGACTACTGATGAAACCCGCGCCTCTATCTGAGCGATTCAATTTTTTCCTATGATAGCACCAGACAGCCCACGTGTCAACCCTTTCCTCATTTTTCTGTAAAATTGTCTAACTTTACATGAATTTATCAATTTATTTTTGGCTGTATGCAATAATATATTTGCTCTTTGATTCTGGCCTACGATTTTCTGCGATAAAGGCAGATTTCATAATGGATATGATCTTCCTCGCCGCTCTGAAGCACCTTTTCCATAAACCATTCAGGATTGCTGTCAAGATCCGGAAAATATGTATCCGACGGTGGTGTACAGTGGACCTTTGTAACATATGCCGTATCGCAGTACGGAAGCATCTGTTTATATATGCTCCCTCCTCCGATAACAAATGCACGCTCTGCCTTTTGTGCTATTTCAGCCGCTTGCTGCGGACTGTTGCAGACCTGTACATCCGGTATAGATGTATTACTGCGTGTCAACACCACATTCACTCTGCCGGGCAAAGGCTTGCCTCCCGGAAAATCCGCCAGGGTTTTTCTTCCGACAATGACCATAGCACCACGTGTCGTCTCCCGAAAGAATTTCCGGTCAGCAGATAAAGCAATCGGCTGCGTGCCGTCCTTACCGATGCCCCAGTCATCATATACTGCAACAATCAGCTCCATATACTACCTCAGATCGCCATTGGGATCTCAAAATCAAACGGATGGAACTGATAATCCTGCACAGTAAAGCTGTCCTTTGTAAATGCATAGAAATCCGTAACCGTTGTATCAATCGATACCTTCGGTGCAGGATAACCTTCCTTCTCCAGCATTGCTTTTACAGCAGGGATATGCCGGTCATAAATATGGCAGTCGGCGATCACATGGACCAATTCTCCTGCCTGCAGACCCGATACCTGCGCCATCATCATTACGAGCATCGCATACTGGCAGACATTCCAGTTGTTTGCTGTCAGCATATCCTGGCTTCTCTGATTTAAGATCGCATTAAGTGTATTTCCGGAGACATTAAATGTCATGGAATATGCGCAAGGATACAGATTCATCTCATGAAGATCATCAAAATTATAGATGCTCGTCAGGATGCGGCGTGATGCAGGATTGTTCTTTAAGTCATAGATTACACGGTCAACCTGATCAAACATTCCTTCTTTATACTGATGCTTAACACCCAGCTGATAGCCGTAAGCCTTACCGATTGTTCCATCCTCGCCTGCCCACTCATCCCAAACATGGCTTCCAAGATCTTCAATGCGGTTCGACTTTTTCTGCCAGATCCACAAAAGCTCATCGAGCGCGCTCTTCCAGTATGTACGCCGTAACGTCATGATTGGAAATTCTTCCTGCAGATTATACCGGTTGACTACACCAAACTTCTTAACAGTATGCGCAGGTGTTCCGTCAGCCCAGCGAGGACGGACTTCAAGATCTGTATCGTAAAATCCGTTCTCCAATATATCCAGGCACGTGGCGCGATATATCTCGTCTGCTCTGCTCATAAAAATAGCCTCCTCATTATCTATTTAGCGGATAGATCAACACTTTTTCGCAAAATCGTATATTCAGGAACGCTATACGGAAGCTGAATAACAAACCGCATCTGCGTTGCCTTCGCCTCATCAAGTTCCTGCCCGTCTTCTCCTTTGATTTGACAAACCTTAAAGAATTGCGGACGTAAGTCCGGTCCAACAATTTCCAGCATATCCCCTCTGGAAAACTTATTTCGCAGGCTGCATAGTGCCAGACCATCTGCGTCGCAATGCTCTACAATAGCGCACACCTGACACTCCCGGATATATCGGGAATTTTCCGTATACTGACCGGGCTGACCAAAATAAAATCCGGTCGAATAATTGCGGTGCGACACGCGCTCAACCTCATCGCGCCAAACAGGGTCAACTGCACGGCCTGCGGCAACATCATCGATCACATGACGGTACGCACCCGTAACGATTGCCGCATAATATGCTGATTTTGCGCGTCCTTCAATTTTTATACAATCAACACCTGCATCGCACAACTCCGGAAGATGATCGATCATGCACATATCCCTCGAGTTAAGGATATAAGTACCTTTCTCATCCTCATACACCGGAAAAAATTCACCCGGCCGTTTTTCTTCCATAAGCGCATACTGATAGCGGCACGGCTGTGCGCATGCACCGCGATTGGAATCTCTTCCGGACATATAACTGCTGAGCAGACATCTGCCGGAATAGCTAACACACATCGCACCATGCCCAAATGTTTCAAGCTCCAATTCCTTCGGCGTATTCTGCCGGATCACACGAATCTCTTCCAGATTAAGCTCTCTTGCCAAAACGACACGCTGCGCACCCAGCTCATACCACGCCTTTGCACAGGCATAATTCGAAATGGACTGCTGTGTGGAAATATGCCTTTGGCATTTCGGTGCGTACTGTCCTGCAAGTGTAAACGCGCCCAGATCTGCAAGGATCAGCGCATCTACATTCGCATCCTGCAGTCTCTCTAAATACGCCGGCAGCTCCCGCACCTCATCATTACGCGGCATGGTGTTAACCGTTACATGGACCTTTACGCCGTGATCATGCGCAAACTTTACTGCCTGCGGCAGTTCTTCATCTGTAAAATTCCCGGCAAAGGAACGCATCCCGAAATCTGTTCCTGCTAAATAAACGGCATCTGCGCCGTAAAGAACAGACATCTTCAGTCGCTCCATATCTCCTGCCGGACTTAGCAACTCCAGTTTTCTCAACCCTGCTTCTCCAATTCCAGTCTGTGATTTTCATGCTCCCGTAAGGTCTTCGAGAATCGATGTTCGCCTGCTTTGGAATCGTAGATAAAGAAGTAATAATCGGTATTCTCCGGACTCAGCGCCGCGCCCAGGCTATTCAGTCCCGGATTGCAGATGGGTCCCGGGATCAGCCCCTTATGCGTATACGTGTTGAAGGGACTGTCGTTAATCTGCTTATCGGTAATCAGCTGACCCTTATTGTAGTAATCTATCGCATAGTCGATTGTTGCATCGCTTTGCAAATAGGGATATGACGACATGTTCGCCAAACGATTGTAAAAAACCGATGCGATCTTATAACTCTCACGGTTGCTTGCCGTCTCTTTTTCAACGATCGATGCGATGATGACTACATCCTGTAAGGTAAGCTGATGTTCTGCGATATATTGACTTCCGTATCCATTTTTGCGCATTTTCTCAGACATATACTGATTCAGTTCAATAAACTCTTCCTTCAGATGATCGGTAAGCCGATCATCAAATTCATCCAGAAATTTCTCCAAGACGCGCTTAGGCTCATCATCTGTATAGAACTGATAGGTGTCCGGCGCCAAATATCCCTCTAAACAATATTTATGCCCGCGCTTTACACCATCAAGGAACCAGTAATCATCCAGCTTCCCATCAGCAGCATACTGCTCCAGCTCTTGGGCTGTACATACACCTTTTTCTTCCAGAAGCGCAAAAATTTGTGCGCAGTTATAGCCCTCAGGGAACATGATCTCAACAATATCCTGCGGTGTTCCGTAATTAATCATTGCGTTGATCATTGCATTATAATCATAGATCGCATTGACCGTAAAGCTGCCCACATCAATATCTTTTCCCTTGCCGGTCAGCTCTGCAAACATCGTAAAAAGCTTCGGATACCGAATCAAGCCCGCATCCTTCAATTTCTTGGCAACATCGGAAATATCGTCATTTTCCGACACGACAATCGTTACTTCCTTCGACTCTCTACCAAATGCCAGCAGGTCTGCCGCGCACAGCCATGCTGTTCTACCTAAGGATATACCCACCGTTACAACAAGCACCAGCCAAATCAGCGTCGCAATCAGGTTCGATATTCCTAACGACTTAAAAAGGCTTTGCTTTGCATCTGACTGTTTGACTGCTTTTTTATCCTCACGTCTGTTTCTTCTCTGCAAAGCAGAATTGGCGTCTACAGATTGAAACTTTTGTGTCATATCCAGCACAGACTGCTGCTCAGCCTGTCCTTCAAAATGATCCTTCCAGTCATTCTCCAGCGTCTGTTGAACGATCCGCTCAAGGTCGCCCTCTTCCTGTTGCTTCAGTTCGTCTGACTGCATCGCATAAGCATGCTCATGCATCTGAGAGTCCGGTTTTTTGATCCCCAGAAGCTCATCGAGCCAATCCTGATCATAAATCTCCGGATCTTTGTGTTCATTTTCCATAATACTTTCCTCCCATCAGCGGATCACAAGCTGTTTTGCAACAGCCTCTGACGCCTCCCTGCCGCGAAGTGCTTCTACAAGCGCCAACCCAAAGGATACAGCGCAGCCTGCAGATGCCCCTGTAATCAGCTTACCATCACACACGCACGGCTTATTCGATATCACGTATGCGTCCTTCATAGCTTCTTCGCAACCGGGATAACAGGTTACCTTTTTCCCATCCGTGATCTGCTGGTCAGCAAGCACTGTCGGTCCGGCGCAAACGGCCGCTACATATTGATCATTTTCCCAACAGAAACGAAGCGCATCCATTGCCTGCCTGCTGGCGCGAACAGAAGCTACTCCGACTAAGCCGCCGGGCAGAACAATCATTTCCGCTGAAGTAAGGTCCATTTCATCCATAACAATGTCCGCTACAATCGCGATATTATGACCTCCGCAAACAGTTTTCCCGTCTACGCCAACAGTCATCACCGGAATGCCTGCGCGGCGAAGAATATCCAGAGGTGCTATCGCCTCCATCTCCTCAAAGCCTGTTCCCAATAAAATATAAACCATTATTCACCCTCCAGGCATTTCTTAACCGTACGGTAAATTTCTGCATGGATATCCTCTATAGACCGCATCTTATCACTACGAACACATTCGATAACCGTCCACCCATAATACGCCGCAGCCGCCTTTCCGGTACTACGGCAGGTTGCAAGATACTGCATATCCTGCTCATGAATATCCGCCTTCGTGTTAGTATCCTGTTCCCGATGGCGAAGCATGCGTTCTGTATAATCTGTCGGAACATCCAGATAAATTGTTAGATCAGGACGCGGCAGCCCCAATTTCTCATATTCAAAATCGTACAACCACTGCAGGTACGCCTCGCGCGTCTGCTCCGGCTCCTTCGATGCCTGATGAACCGCATTGGAGGTAGTATAACGGTCAGACAGCACCAAACCGCCCTCCTCATACCAGCTGCCCCAATCCTGCTTATAGGATGCATAGCGGTCTACTGCATAAAAGGCAGAAGCAGCATACGCATTCACATCCGCAGGCCTAACACCGAATTCTCCACCCAAATACATGCGGATCAGCGCAGAGCTTGGTTCTGTATAACGAGGAAAAACAAGATGCCGAAATGCTACGCCATCCGCCTCCAAATGCTCGGACAAAAGACGAAATTGCGTAGATTTTCCGGACCCGTCAGTGCCTTCAATCACGATCAGCTTTCCCATCTTTATTTTCCTCCTCATTTGTACATATAAATTCTCAATATATAATATATCATATTTATCCCCACTTGTCCACAAAAAAGAAGTTTTCTGAATCGCTTTTGCCGTGTTGTTTGTTTGATTTCCTGTATTGCATAATCTCAAAAAAGCTGATAAAATAATATAAACTAATTTCAAAGGACGACACAAAATGACTGACAGCAACACGACCTTTCAGGACCTTGGGCTTTCTGCCAATATGCTTAAGGCTTTAGAGAAAAAAGGCTATGGCTATCCTACCACCATTCAGCAGCTTGCTATACCGGAATTTCTTCAGTGGAAAGATGTAATTGCCAAAGCCCCCACCGGTACCGGAAAAACATTTGCATTTGGAATTCCTATGATTGAGCACATCGATCCGGACTGCTCTGAGGTACAGGGCCTGATCCTTGCACCAACGCGTGAACTTGCCATTCAGATTGGCGATGAGCTGCGCGGTCTGCTTACTTATTATCAGGGCATCCGTGTCGCTGTTTTATACGGCGGCGCCGGCATCATCGGTCAGGCAAAGCAGCTTGAGAGAAAGCCGCAAATAGTTGTTGCAACACCCGGCAGACTGATGGATCATTATAACCGGAAAAACATTCGTCTGAACAAGGTCCAGACCGTTGTACTGGACGAGGCAGACAGAATGCTCGACATGGGCTTTTTCAAAGATGTAACCCGCATTATCGACATGGTAAAAAACCGCAGAAATTTAGGTCTTTTCTCTGCAACGATTTCTCAGGAGGTCATGACAGTTTCCTGGATGTACCAGCGAGACGAAGTGGAGATCACCGTAGAACCAAAACTGACGGACAAACCCGATATCGACCAGTACTGTATAACGGTGTCCCCGCTGGAAAAAGCGGAAACTGCCCTCCGGATTATTCGTACACAAGGATACAGCCGCGTTATGATTTTCTGCAACACAAAACATATGTGTCAGCGTCTGACGGATGATTTTCAACGCGCCGGCGCAGATTGCGACTGTATACACGGAGATGTCCGTCAAAGCCAGCGAGAGAAGACAATGCAGCGTTACCGGGACGGCAAGCTGTCCATCCTGGTTGCCACAGATGTTGCTTCTCGCGGCATCGATGTTGACGATGTCGATTGCGTGATCAATTTTGATATTCCCGAAGAAAACGAATACTATGTACACAGGATCGGTCGGACCGGGCGCGCCAAGCGAAAAGGCGTGGCATGGTCAATTATCGGCAATTTCCCCGAAAAGTCAAAACTCGACGAAATCGCTAAATACTCCCATTATTCTATTAAACCCATGCTTTTGGGACAGGACGGCAGCCTTACAGAAGAGATCGTGAAAGCTCCGGCCCCTGTAAAAAAGCGTTTCCGTTGAACGCACGTGAGCAGGGTTTCCTGCTTTTGGCTGACTTTTTGGGAGATCCTGGCCGAAACCCACTGACCATACCACAAATACGTACACTTGCCCATCGTGCGCAGAGAATGAAAAAACCTCTGTCTGATCGGGATATTACCGTCCACGATCTGACACAGATCGGCTGCAGCACGGAAGAAGCCACGCGGATCCTATCCCTGCTTAACTGCCATGAACAGCTGATGCAGTATCTGCAAAAAGGAAAACTGCAGGACTGCATTCCCGTTACAAGGATCAGTGCCGATTATCCATGTGCTCTTCGTAAAAAATTGGGTGAGGACTGCCCTGTTTCTCTTTGGACAAAAGGCGACATCGGCATTTTGGACAGGCCAATGATCGCACTGGTCGGCAGTCGTGAATTAAACGCAGAAAACAGCCGCTTTGCCGCTGAAGTCGGCAAACAAGCTGCGCTGAAAGGATATGTATTAGTCTCCGGTAATGCACGTGGAGCGGACCGGATAGCACAAAACAGCTGTATAGAACACGGTGGTTGTGTCGTCAGTGTTGTTGCAGATACGCTTTATAAATGCCCCCTGCGCAGAAACACTCTGTTTATTTCTGAGAACGGTTTTGATTTGCCCTTTTCTGCGCATCGAGCACTGCATCGCAATCATATCATCCACTGTCTTTCCAAAACAGTCTTCGTCGCGCAATGCAGTCTTGGCAAAGGCGGAACATGGTCGGGAACAGCCGCTAACCTGCAGCATAAATGGACGCCTGTTTACTGCTTTGACGACCGAAGCGATGCCGTAAAACAGCTTGTAAAAAGAGGTGCTATGCCAATCCGAACAGAAGATCTGTCCGTCCTCGAACATGCTTGTCCGACTGCTCGA
>JAZNNK010000087.1:0-18822 GCA_045580205.1 Faecousia sp. | reverse complement strand
GGTACACATGGGTCTGGCTATCGTTGACAAGCGCCGCCAGAAGGCGAATGTTTGTGAAGTTATGAATGTAATCGGCGATGTAAAGGGCAAGACCTGCATCCTTTACGATGATATGGTCGATACTGCCGGCTCTCTGTGTAATGCCGCAAACGCACTTGTAGAAGTAGGCGGAGCAAAAGAGGTATACGCATGCGCCACGCACGGTGTCCTGTCCGGGCCTGCGTTTGATCGGATCAATGCAAGTGCTATCAAGGAGCTCGTCGTTCATAACACGATTCCCCTGCCTGTTGACTGTCCCTCCGATAAGATTAAGCAGCTTGATGTTGCTCCTATTTTTGCCCGTGCAATCGCCCACGTTCACGGTGGAACATCGATTGCAGATCTGTTCTAATTGTGTTCGGTCGCAGTAAGGATACCTGGCTCATTGTAGGCCTGGGCAATCCCGGAAAAGAATATGCAGGAACCCGGCACAACTGTGGATTTCGTGCTATTGATATATTAGCAGAAAAGCTCCAATGCAATATCAATAAATCTAAATTTCAGGGTCTGTACGGGCAGGTATCCTACAATGGCTATAAGCTTTTACTTCTGAAGCCGCACACATATATGAACCTGTCCGGAAAATCCGTTCTGCAGATGTCTGCATATTTTAATATCCCCCCACAAAGGATTATTGTTCTGTTTGATGATATTTCCCTTGCGCCGGGCAGACTCCGCATTCGTTCAGACGGCTCTGCCGGAGGTCATAACGGCATCAAATCGATCATAAACGAACTTGGAAGCCAAAACTTTCCGCGCGTAAAGATCGGTGTCGGTGCAAAGCAAAATTCCGAGCAAGATCTTGCCGACTGGGTCTTATCCAATTTTTCTGCATCAGAAGAAAAATCACTCGTTTTTGCCTTAAATAATGCAGCCGATGCAGCATTATGTATTGTCGATTCAGGTATACAAGAGGCTGCAAATCGTTATAATGGTTCTAAACCACAATAAAATATGCGTTTATTATTACGGAAAGGGGAAAACTCCCCTTTCCGCATTCTGTCGTGGGACAAAAAACAAGCGAGGTCATCCATGAATAAGCTCTTATCGATATTAAAAACGATACCGGAATACAATGAAGCTCTTGCTCAATTAAACCAGAATTCCTCTGTTGCAATTTCCGGTGTAGCACAAATAAACCGCAGTCATTTAATTGCAGGACTTTGTTATGATCTGACGCATCCGATCGTTGTTATATGTCAGGATGATCTGGTTGCTAAAAAGTTACAAAATGAACTGCATGCATTTTTGGGAATTACGGCGCCTGTCCTTCCGTGCCGCGATCTGACACTTTATGACTCATCTGTCGTTTCGCGCGGATGGGAACAAAAACGCATTCAGCAGCTTTACAACCTGATAAACGGTAAAACACCGCTGCAGATCATTTCCTGGGAGTCCCTCAGCCTGCGGACCATGCCACCGGAGACCCTGCTAAAATCCACCTTCTGTATAAAAACCGGAGAAGACTACTCTATAGATTCACTGTTATCCCATATGAGTCGAATTGGATATAGCCGCTGTTCAATGGTAGAGGGCATCGGACAATTTGCTGTACGCGGCGGAATCATTGATATTTTCTCACCTGCATATGAAAAACCTGTGCGAATCGAATTTTTTGGTGATACAATCGATTCAATGGGCATTTTTGATCCGGACACACAAAGAAGAACTGATAATATTACGCAAGCATATATCCTGCCAGTTAGTGAAACGCAGCCCCGATTACATGGGAACGGATTACAGGGACTGTGTGCGGATATTGAGAATCTGATCGCACGTCAGAAACGGCGCAAAAACCCAAACGAAGCATTAATTTCAACCCTTGAAAAAGATTTAAATAAGTATCAAAATTCCCTGTATAATTCTGCTTCCGACCGGTACATGGCGCTTATTTATTCAAAACTGTGCACTGCAGCCGACTATATTCCTCAAGACGCTCTTATAGTGCTTTGTGATAAAAGTAATCTGCAGCGCCAGGCAAAAACACACAACAAAGACTTTGGTCTTCAGTTAGACTATCTTCTGCAAAACGGACTTGTTGCCGGCGAGCTGTGCGATTTTTTAATACAGTGGGAAGACCTCTGTTCCTCACTGTCGCATAAAACCGTCATGTATCTGGATTCATTTAGCGCCTCCTCATATCCGTCAGAATGTTTACCAAAGTCTCTGCTTAATATTACCGCCAAGCAGCTTCCCGGCTATGGCGGTAATTTGGATGCTGCCGTCAGCGATCTGACACATTACAGAAAAAACAAATTTCGTTCTATCGTTCTCTGCGGCACTCGACGCAGAGCTGAACTTCTGCAACAAATGCTCGCATCCAAGGGTGTTTCCTCCAGTCTATGTATTCCTCTTGAGATCACACCTCAGCCTGAACAAATCATTTTAACCGATGGCACACTCCCTTTTGGAATGGAATACACAGCGTCCAAGCTCATAATTTTAACAGAAGGCCAATTGCTTGCTAAAGAAAAGCCAAAACGCAAGCAAAAGAAAAATGCCACAAACCGGCAAAAGCTCAACTCCTTCACGGATCTGTCTCCTGGTGATCTCGTTGTTCACGAAAATTACGGCATCGGGCGCTTTTTATCAATGGAGCAGATCCGTGTAGACGGTGCGTTGAAAGATTATGTCAAGATTGCTTATCAGGGCACAGATACACTTTTTGTCCCAGCTACACAACTCGACATGGTCAGTAAATATATCGGCGGTGGCGAAGACACCAATATCCGCCTGAATAAGATCGGAACAGATGCCTGGCATAAGACAAAAGCAAAAGCCAAGAAAGCCGCCCAGGACATGGCAGGTGAACTGATACAGCTTTATGCTGCCAGAAAACACCAGGAGGGTTTTGCTTTTGGTGCAGACTCCCCCTGGCAATCAGAATTTGAGCAAAACTTCCCCTACCCAGAAACCGATGATCAGCTCCGTTGTATCGCAGAAATCAAGCATGATATGGAATCGCCTGCACCGATGGATCGTCTTTTATGCGGCGATGTCGGCTTCGGTAAGACAGAGGTCGCACTGCGCGCAGTCATGAAGGCCGTCATGGACGGCAAACAAGTAGCCATATTGGTTCCTACAACGATTCTTGCGCAGCAGCACTATCAAACGATTATTTCACGTTTTAAAGGTTTCCCCGTAAATATCGATGTTCTCAGCCGCTTTAGAACTGCTGCTGAGCAAAGAAAAACTCTGCAAAATTTACGTGCAGGTCTTGTTGATGTGGTCATTGGAACACACAAACTGCTTCAAAAAAGCATAGAATTTAAGGATCTGGGGCTATTGATCGTAGATGAGGAACAGCGATTCGGTGTCAGCCATAAGGAGCGTTTAAAGGAATTATCGAAGGGCGTGGATGTTTTAACGCTATCTGCAACACCTATCCCCCGTACCTTAAATATGGCCCTGTCCGGTATCCGGGATATGTCCACCATCGAAGAACCGCCCTCAGACCGGTATCCTGTTCAAACCTTCGTTTTGGAGCACGATACATCCGTCATTGATAATGCTATACGTCGTGAGATCGATCGCGGCGGTCAGGTGTATTATCTTCATAACCGGGTGGAAACAATTGATAGATGCGCTGCATCGTTAAAACAAAGATTCTCCGGAGTCAGTATTGCTGTTGCACACGGCAAAATGGACGAAGAATCTCTTTCAGATGTGATGCAATCAATGGCAGATGGAGAAATACAGATCCTTGTGTGTACGACAATCATCGAAACCGGACTGGATATCCCTAACGCAAACACGCTTATTATTGAAAATGCAGATCGCTTTGGATTAAGCCAATTGCATCAGCTTCGTGGCAGAATCGGGCGTTCCGCACGACACGCATTTGCTTATTTCACATATCGTCCAGATCGTACACTCACGGAAATTGCCGAAAAGCGACTTTCTGCTATCCGTGATTTTGCGGAATTCGGTTCAGGCTTTAAAATTGCAATGCGAGACCTTGAAATTCGAGGTGCAGGCAATCTGCTTGGTGCAGAACAATCCGGCCATATGATGTCTGTAGGATATGATATGTATCTGAAACTATTAGACGAGGCTGTCCTCGAGGAACGCGGCGAAAAGCCCGAAGCACCCGACTGCACCGCTGACCTGAATGTTACTGCAAACGTAGACACAGAATATGTATCTCGTGGAGAAGAGCGGATGGACTTGTATCGTCGTATGGCCGCGATTCGTTGTCAGGAGGATGCTGATGATCTTTTAGATGAGATCATCGACCGGTACGGTGATCCGCCAAAGGGTGTTCTAAACCTGATCGATATTGCTCTTCTTCGCGCCAACGCCCGTAAAGCGGGGATCATTGATATTCGTCAAAAATCGGCAGATGTACTCTTTACGATGAAAGACCTTCACTTTGAGGCTATCAGTGCGCTTTGCGCAGAGAAGGATTATACTGCAAGGCTTCAGCTCGTTGCTTCTGCAAAGCAACCTACCCTTCGATTAAAGCTATCATCAGGAATTGACAGTCTTCGGCAATCAAAAGTTTTGATCGAGCATTATTTACAGTATGTTAAAGCGTAACTTGCAATTATCAGATATTATGATATAATAATAAATGATCCAACAGCAAGTTTTATTTCTTCTGCTGAAGTGTGTAATATATAATTTTCTGATCAAATCTAACCACCAAGGATGAGTCTCTATGAAAAAACAAACCTATAAGCATAATCATGGCAGACGCGAAGAGCGGGAGATAGAAAGAGCATATAGCAACATATCCTCCCCCGTGAAGCGTACCGCCCACGACAGCACAGCTTATAAGAAGACAGTAATTATTGCCTCTTGCATAGCCATTGTTGCTATTTTGGTTAGTATTTGCGCTGGCATTCTGTATTTCAACGGTCAAAATAACGGTGTGATTTTAGATAATGTAACCATCGCAGGTGTTGACGTAGGAGGAATGACAAGAGCTGATGCTATTAGCGCCGTTTCCCTCGCCACAACAAACACCTACACGCAAACAAATATGGTGATTTGTGTTTTAGACACCACAATTGAACTTACACCTGCAGACTCAGGCGTATCGTTAGATGTAAGTGCGGCAGTCGATGCTGCGCTCAAATACGGTCGCACCGGCTCGCTCATCGAAAAATACAAGCAACGCCTGACTGCCTCCACAAAAGGGTACGCATTAAACATTATCCCGTATTTATCTCTCAACACGGACACTATACGCAGCGCGATCAATACGCTTGGTTTGCAGTACAGCACTACGCTGACACAATCCACATATGAGGTCATCGGAACGCGTCCGTCTGGTGCCGATACTGCCAAGGATGGTGATCTGACACTTGTCATCCAGCTCGGCACGCCCGAATATTCTCTGGATGTGAATCTGCTTTATGATCAGGTTCTCGATGCATATAATAAAAATGTTTTCTATGTAGAAGGCTCCTGCGCAGCCCGTCTCCCCGATCCTTTGGATCTTACTGCAATCTACACGAAACATTGCATCGCGCCGATCGATGCATCGGTAGATGCCAACACATACCAGCTTATTGAAGAAAAATACGGATACGGTTTTGTCATTAGTGAAGTAGAGGAACAAATCAAAAACGCCAAATACGGTGAAAAATTATCTGTTTCCTTTACCAAAATCGCACCGGAAATCACATTAGAATCTCTAACTGAAACAATGTTCCACGATGTTTTGGGCACATTCACCGCTCGCTATAAAAGTGAAACCGACAGAAATGTTAACCTTCGACTTGCATGCGAAGCGATCAACGGAACAATCCTTTATCCGAACGATGTATTCTCTTATAATGATGCGCTGGGTGAACGCACACCCGAACGCGGTTATAAGCTCGGTCCCTCTTATGCCGGAAACAGTACTGTATATACATACGGCGGCGGCATCTGTCAGGTATCAACTGCACTGTATTACTGCACGCTGGTTGCTGATTTAGAGATCATTACAAGAGACAATCACGGATTCCTCCCCTCCTATGCAAACTATGGTATGGACGCGGTGGTAAGCTGGGGTGCAATTGACTTCATGTTCCGTAACAATACAAACTTCCCTATCCGTATTGAAGCAAAAGCAGATGGCGGTGTTGTAACAGTTAGTCTCGTCGGCACTGACGATAAGAACTATTATGTACAGATGGATTATAAGATCCTCAATACATACGATTACTCCGTTTCCTATCGCGAAATGTCGGCAGACAACGCTCAGGGCTATAAAGACGGCGATTATATCGTCGATCCTTATACCGGTTATGATGTAGAAACATATAAATCAAAATACGACAAACAGACGAAAGCTCTTCTGTCAAAAGATCTTGTTGACCGTTCCAACTATCGAAAGCGCGATGCCATTATTTGCAAAATAACCACTTCCTCCGTTGATCCGTCAATCCCCTCCGGTTCCGGTGGTGGCATAACGGAAAATGGCTCTCTGCCGGATGAATAAACGAAAAGACGTGCTGTCATCAACGACAGCACGTCTTTTATTCCTTTACGCGTATATCCAAATGATAATCAATCACACCGGCTTGACTTTGCTCAATTTCAATATTGTAGGAAAGATCTATCGTACCACCTGACTGGTCAATGTCTGCATCTACACGGGTAGCGCAAACAGTGATCATCAGTGCTCCAAACTCCATTTGGTATAAGGAATTGTGCGACACGCCTTTTTGGAATACCATTTGTGAGTTCAGTCGTCCGGTGCGTGTCAGTGTAATTTTTTCAGGCTCAACAAAAAAAGAAGTATAGACACCATCCAATCCCGTCAGCGCACTTTCCTCATATAAAAGTTCCCACGCATGATCAATGTTCTCTAACATTCCTTCTGTTACCAATTCAATGGTATCCGGCTCCTGATCAAGATAAGTCTGTTTGCCTTGAATCGACAGAATAACTGTCTTTTTCATTTAAAAGCCTCCAGTGCAAGTTGCAGTAAATTATCGATCAACTGATCATATGCAATACCGCTTGCTGCAAACAGCTTTGGATACATAGAAATCGAAGTGAAACCGGGCAAAGTGTTAATCTCATTAAACACAATACGATTATCTCCGTGTGTAACAAAGAAATCAACACGACTCAGTCCCTGACAACCAATTGCGGTATAGACTTTAACTGCCAGATCTCGTACCTGTTCAGCAACTTCTTCTGGTATCCGCGCCGGAATATATGCGACCGATGTGTCAGTATTGTACTTAGCATCATAATCATAAAATTCCGCGCCGGAATCAATCTCACCGCAAACAGAGGCAACGGGGCTATCATTACCCATGACAGCAACTTCAACTTCCCTGCCATCAATAAACTCCTCAACAAGGATCTTCTTATCATATTCTCCTGCATAAAGCAACGCCTTACTAAGCTGCTCTCGGTTTGCCGCTTTCGATACACCAACAGATGAACCTGTTCCTGCAGGCTTAACAAACATAGGATAGGCAAAATGCTCCTGCAAGCCATCTATAACCGCATCCATATGCGTATACAGGTCAACGGAAGACACAAGTTTCCAATCTGCCTGCGTAACACCGGCATGATCAATAACAAGCTTTGTTAATGTTTTATCCATTGACACAGCAGATGCGGCAATATGCGGGCCGACATATGCAATATCAGCCATCTGCAAAAGTCCCTGCATCGCGCCGTCTTCACCGTTTTCGCCATGAAGAACAGGAAATACTACATCGATCTTCTCGTTGATAACACCATCGTTACCAATGCTCACAAGACCCTGTCCGCGAATCGGCGACAAAAAAGCACGACGGTTACAAGGATCGTCCAGCCATTTACCATTAGGCAATGTGCTATAATCCGTTCCGCCATATAGAATCCATTCGCCATCCTTGGTTATGCCGACTGGATAAATATTGTATTTTTCTTTATTAATGTTATTCAACACAGACTCAGCAGAACGCAGAGAAACTTCATGCTCCGGACTGATTCCGCCAAATAAAATACAAACATTTTGCTTATTCAAATCATACGCCTCTTTCTTCTGCAATTAAGGTTGAATCACTTCAGAAGCGACTCGCCGGCACGGTATATGTCTCCTGCTCCTACTGTCAGGATTAAATCACCTTCCTGCGCAATCTGTTCCAGGTAAGAAGTTACATCCGGTAATTTCTCACAATAAACAGACCCCGGCACCTCCGCCTGAAAATCCTTTGAAGATATGCCGCATGTATTGCGTTCTCTGGCAGCATAGATCTCCGTCAGCACTAAATGATCGATTCTTTTAAGTTGCGCAACAAAATCCGCAAACAACGCCCTTGTGCGTGTATAGGTATGTGGCTGGAACGCAACAACTATCCTTTTGTAGCCCATTGTCTGCACGGCGTCGATCGTAGCCGCCAGTTCATCCGGATGATGTGCATAATCGTCATAAATATCTGCGCCGTTATACCTACCCTTAAACTGCATACGACGATTCGCACCAGTAAATTTTGCAAGCGCGCGACTGACAATTTCTCCGGATATGCCCATTTTCCATGCAACAGCCGCTGCTGCAATTGCATTGAGTGCATTATGCCTTCCAATCACCATAAGATCTAAGTGGCAATAATAAGCACTATCGCACACAACATCCAGATGCCTCCAATCCGGGCAAACGTTAGCTGCATGAATACGGTTATACTCTTCTAATCCAAATGTAATATATTCAATTCCGTCCAGTGCAGATATCACATGCGGATCATCTCCGTTGGCGAGAACACAATTTGTAGAAAGCTCTGCAAAACGACGGAACGACTTCTGCACATCAGCAAGATCCTTAAAGTAATCCAAATGATCCGCCTCTATATTCAGTATTACCGCCTGTGTGGGAAAGAAGTTCAGGAAGGAATCGCAATACTCACAACTTTCAAGAACGATAGTATCACCTGCACCAACACGATGGCCGGCATTCAGAAGCGGAAGAAATCCACCAATCATTACAGTTGGGTCCATATTGGCTTCCATCAGTATGTGTGTAACCATTGAAGTTGTAGTCGTCTTTCCGTGCGTTCCGGAAATGCATATAGCATTCTTATACGCCTGCATAATGACACCCCAAGCCTGTGCTCTTTCGAAAACAGGAATACCTTTGCTGCGTGCAGCTGCGACCTCAGGATTATCATTTTGCGCGGCAGCAGTACGTATAATAAAATCTGCTCCCTCGATATTTTTTTCCGCATGCCCAATGGCAACAGAAATACCTTTTGAAATAAGCTCATCTGTAGAAACAGAGGAATTCATATCTGATCCAGTAACAATCAGGCCCATGTCCTTGAGTACAATACCCAGAGGGCGCATAGATACACCACCGATTCCGATCAGATGTACATGCTTACCCGGTATCATAATCTTTTTAAGCTCTTCACTACGATTGTGCATAGGATGTGCTCCTCAAAAATTATTAATAATAAACATTAATATTATATAACATTATATATATCTTTACAACCATTTATTTTATATAGATGCACTTCTCTACACCCTGATTAATATGCATATATTAATAAAATTATGTATAATATTCACATAACCAATCTGTATATTTGTATTGAATACACATATATTCATTAAATTATGTATAATTTTGTTGTTTTTTTATATATCATTCATATTGCACATAGTATAAATTGTATACTATGATAATTGACGATGAATATTATACGCGTTATAATACAGCTATCTAAACAACCTTGCATAAAAGGAGATTTTAACAATGAAAAAATTTATATCCATTTTGATTATTGCAACATTGACCCTTGCGCTGTTTGCAGGTTGCTCTTCCGAAAGTGGACTGACTCTGGAAGACGGCAAGCTGATCATGGCTACAAACGCAGCATTCCCTCCGTATGAATACAAAGATGGCGACAAGATTGTTGGTATTGATGCAGAAATCGCTGCTGCAATCGCCGAAAAGCTTGGTTTAGAACTCATTATTGAAGACGTTGACTTTGGTTCTGTTCTTAGCGGTGTTGCAGAAGGCAAATACGATATGGGCATGGCCGGCATCACTGTAACCGAAGACCGTAAGAAGACAATGGACTTCTCTAACACCTACGCAACCGGAATCCAGGTTATCATTGTAGCCGACAATTCCCCCATTACGAGTCTGGACGATCTGTTCAACTTTAACGAAGACGGCGATCCTGTTTCCTTAAAGAACCCCGACATCAAAATCGGTGTCCAGGAAAATACCACAGGCGACATCTACTCTTCCAGTGATGTTACCGGCTGGGGCTTTAACGATCTGAACGAAGACGATTCCATTAAGGTCGATCGTGTTAACCGCTACAAATCCGGTGCAGAAGCAGTTTCCGCTCTTAAGACTGGCAAGGTCGATTGTGTCATTATCGATAACGAGCCCGCAAAATCCTTTGTTGCTGCTAACGGGGGCATTCACATTCTGGAAGGCGACAACGAATACGCGATCGAAGATTACGCAATCTGCGTAGATAAGGGCAATACCGCACTGCTTGAGAAGATTAATTCCGCACTTGCAGAACTGAAGGCTGCAGGCACGATCGACAAGATTATCAATAAGTACATTCCAAAGGACGGCTCTGTTGCCGAATAATTAAACTTATGTAAGTTTCAGAACAGAGAGGAGTTGGGTAAGTTCCCTTTCTCCTCTCTCTTTCTGCTATATATTCGAAAGGAAGTTATTAATGGCAGAACTATTTTCTAAATGGTACACCGGTTTCCAGCTTTGGGCCAACGATCTACGCGATGATTTTGTGCTCAATTTCATTGATGGCGGGCGCTGGAAATGGATCGTTCAAGGTCTTGGAAACACCCTGCTGATTACATTTTTCTCACTACTGATCGGTCTTGCAATCGGCGTCGTGATCGCGGCAATCCGATCGACCTATGATAAAAATCGCGAAAGCATGGAAATGCATAAAGGTGCCGGCTATTATCTACTCAAAACAGTCAACGGCCTATGCCATATATATCTGGCAGTAATTCGCGGAACACCGGTCGTTGTTCAATTGCTTATCATGTACTTCATTATTTTTGCCCGCTCCAGAAACAGTGTGCTCGTTGCGATCATTGCATTCGGCATCAACTCCGGTGCATATGTTGCAGAAATCCTGCGCGGCGGCATTATGTCGATCGATAACGGTCAGTTTGAAGCAGGCAGGTCCCTTGGCTTTAACTATACAAAAACCATGATACATATCATCATTCCGCAAGTCTTTAAGAGTGTGCTCCCTGCTCTATGCAACGAATTTATCGTCTTGCTGAAAGAAACATCCGTTGCAGGATACGTCGGAATTGTCGACTTGACCAAGGCTGCTGATCTTATTCGTGGACGCACATTCTCAGCATTCATGCCGCTGATCGCAGTTGCGCTTATTTACCTGTTCATGGTGGTCATATTGACCGCTCTGGTCGGTGTTCTGGAGAGGAGGCTGCGTAGAAGTGAAAAATAATCAAGCATATATTACTGTTTCCGGCCTGCAAAAGCATTTTAAAGGCGGAGATATACACGCGTTAGACGGAATTGACTGTACAATAAACAGCGGTGAGGTTGTTGTAATTATCGGACCTTCGGGAAGCGGAAAATCAACCTTTTTGCGCTCTTTGAATTTATTGGAAATCCCCACTGGTGGCAGCATTGTTGTCGATGGCGCAAACATTGTAGAAAAAGGTGTAAACATCGACAAACACCGTCAAAAAATGTGCATGGTATTTCAGCATTTTAATCTGTTCCCGCATATGACGATCCTGAACAACATGACACTTGCACCCATAAAGCTCCTAAAAAAAACACGCGAAGAAGCTGAAAGCAAGGCATACGAACTCCTTGAGAGAGTTGGTTTGCGCGATCGTGCAAATGCATATCCTAATCAGCTCTCCGGCGGACAAAAACAACGTGTTGCGATTGTACGTGCATTAATGATGGAGCCAGAAGTCATGTTATTTGACGAGCCGACCTCTGCACTCGATCCGGAAATGGTCGGTGAAGTTCTGGAGGTTATGAAAGAGCTTGCATCTGAAGGAATGACAATGGTGATCGTTACGCATGAAATGGGCTTTGCAAGAGAAGTTGGCGACCGTGTCATCTTTATGGACCAGGGAAAAATTCTTGAACAAGGAAATCCGGAAGAGATCTTTACCCAACCTAAGCATCCAAGACTGCAAGAATTTTTATCAAAAGTTCTATAAAAAATAACCGCTGATTTATATCAGCGGTTATTTTTTTGGAGCGGGTGACGAGGCTCGAACTCGCTACCTCCACCTTGGCAAGGTGGCGCTCTACCGGATGAGCTACACCCGCGCAACAAGAGCATTATAGCAAAGTTTTCAAATAAGTCAATAGATAATTCTAAAAAACCGCTAAAATACTGCTTGTTTTTTTATAATGAATCTTTTGTAAAATGTTTAAACCCGTCGCCTAAGACCTGATGTGCTTCCTGCACAATAATAAATGCCTTCGGATCCACTTCCGTTACAAGCTCCTTCAGCTCTGTAATCTGTTGCCGCTTGACCGCAGTCAAAACCACCTTCTTATCACTGCGCGTATATGCACCTTCTCCGTGCAAAAAGGTTGCTCCACGATTTAGTTCTTTCGCAATTGCCTCTGCAACAGCTTCATGGCTATCACTTATAATCAGTGCAACGATTGAATAATCAAAACGATATACGACCGCATCGATCACCCGACCACATATGAATATAGCAACGCCACTATATAGCGCACGGGCAATATCAGCAAACACAACGCCTGTCAGCGATGCAACACATAGATCAAAAAAGATATTGATTACACCGATCGGGATATACGGCCACTTCTTCTTCAAAAGTCGTACGATAATATCTGATCCGCCGGTAGAATATCCTGCCGAAAAGACAAGTCCTAAGCCAAACCCGCAAATAACGCCACCATAAAGCGCTGCAATCAAAGGTTCTGTTTTGATTGAAGGCAGCACAGCAAACAGATCAACAAAAACAGCCAAGAACAGCATGCCTAAAAGAGAACCGGTAAAAAACTTTCTTCCGACCTTGAGTCCCGCTAATGCAAACAGCGGTAAATTGATAATCGCAGTCAATGTACCAACGCTTCCAAAATTTGTTAGCTCTACAAAGACCATTGAAAGACCGGTTATGCCGCCCGCATTAAGCTCATTTGGCATAAGAAACATATTAAATCCTACGGCAGATAAAGCGCACCCAAAGCACATTTTCATTAAGGATACTGCCGTTTGCTTTCTGCCTTTCATATACTTCCTCCGTTATACATGAAAACTAATCTGCTTTTCTGAGGAATCTTCTTCCTTAAGAATTGCACCTGAAGTAGGAAGAGACCTGCAACGATAACGACCCGGATTAACGATCTCGCTGTTTTCAAGCAAAACCACCCGTTCCAGCAACGCCTTCTTTTTAAGGGATATAACATTGACGCCAATCGTATTTCTTGTGGTCTTAGGCAGAAACAGTGCCGTAGAAACAACTGCTGCTCGACCGTCTGTTGTATAAATAGCCACTTGCGTATCTGCGTCAAGACAGATAGCAGATTTCATCGGACTCTTATCCGAAAATGCACCTGTCAATCTGCGCCGATTTGCCTTCGTTTCATATGCCGTCAGCGGAACCTTTGCCGCCTTTCCGTTTTCATAGAAAAACAGAATAAATCCCTTATAATCACCGGGCAATATAACCTGCAGAACATTTTCTCCGGGATCCATACCAAGCTTTTGCGGTAGATAATCACCAAGCTGAGAAGCTTTTCCATCCTCAAAATCAGACAGTCTTGACTTATAACACTGAAAATGATCTGTAAATACCAGAAGCTCTTCTCTATTGGTAGTCTCCCTCGAAAAGGCCAAACTATCCCCTTCTTTAAAACGTTGCTCACCGGACATGCGCAGACTCTGCTGCGTTATCTTTTTCAGATATCCTTCCCTCGACACAAATACTGTAACCGGATAATCAGGGATATCTTCACCCTCATCCTCAGGCTCGATAAGTGCCGATTCGTATATGATCTCCGTCCTCCGATTTTGACCGTACTTTGAAGCTACCTGCTTAAGTTCAGATATAATGACATTTTTCAGTCTTCTGCTGCTGTTGAGCGTATCCCGCAACTCGGCGATCTCGGAAACAAGATCTGAAATTGCACGTGTCTGCTTTAAAATATACTCTTTATTAATATTTCTAAGCTTAATCTCCGCTACGTAATTTGCTTGAATTTCATCGATTCCAAAGCCAATCATCAGATTTGGAACAACTTCACTTTCAAGCTCTGTCTCTCTGATGATCGCAATTGCTTTATCGATATCCAGGAGAATGCGCTCAAGTCCCTTCAAAAGGTGCAGACGCTCTTCCTTTTTTTGTATCTGGAAAAAGATGCGCCGCTTGACGCAGTCCATACGCCATGCTGTCCACTCCTCCAGAATCTCTGCAACGCCCATTACTCTTGGCATGCCTGCGATCAGAACATTAAAGTTGCAGGCAAAATTATCCTGCAGTGGTGTCAATCTGAAAAGTTTTTGCATAAGCTTTTCCGGCTCGACGCCCCGCTTCAGATCGATCGCCAGCTTCAAACCATTAAGATCGGTCTCATCGCGCATATCATTGATCTCTTTTATTTTTCCGGCCTTTATCAAATCAGCAACCTTATCAATGATAACTTCACTTGTGGTTGAATACGGGATCTCATAGATCTCGATCACATTGTCCTTTTTCTGATAGCGCCATTTTGCCCTGAGTTTAAAGCTACCGCGTCCGGTAGAATAGATTTCACGTGTAACAGCTTCATCAAACAGAAGTTCGCCACCTGTGGAAAAATCCGGTCCGGGAAGCGTCTCAAGAATATCGTGATCAGGATTGTTCATCAGTGCGATGGCTGTTTCGCATACTTCTGATAAGTTAAATGAACAGATATTGCTTGCCATACCGACTGCAATGCCCTGATTGGCAGACACCAATACATTTGGGAAAGTAGTGGGCAGCAGAACAGGTTCCTTCATCGTGGCATCATAGTTGTCAACCATATCCACTGTGTCAGAATCAATATCCCGGAACAGCTCCGCGCATATGGAATCAAGCTTCGCCTCCGTATAACGGGCTGCGGCATATGCCATATCGCGTGAATAAACCTTACCAAAGTTACCCTTAGAATCTACAAAAGGGTGTAAAAGCGTTTCGTTGCCGCGTGCAAGGCGGACCATCGTCTCATAGATTGCCGCATCTCCGTGAGGATTTAAACGCATTGTCTGACCGACAATGTTTGCCGACTTCGTGCGCCCACTATTCATTAGTCCCATCTTATACATCGTGTAAAGAAGCTTTCGATGGCTGGGCTTAAATCCGTCAATCTCAGGTATCGCTCTGGAAACGATAACGGACATAGCATACGGCATATAATTGACTTCCAGTGTTTCCGAAATTGCCTGCTCGGTAGTTGAACCAACAAGTCCTACAACATGACTGGTGTCAATCTTTTTAACATCTACCTGTGTTTCTCTTTTCTTGCGTGCCATAGCGAACCTCTCTTAAGAAATATCTGCTAATTCCAAATACTTTGCGCCGTTTTCCGCAATAAAATTCTTTCTTTCATTCAATGCATCGCCAAGAAGAATGTCAAAATAGTACGCGGTACGCTCTGCATCCTCAGGCATGACCTTAATCAACCGTCGTGTTTCAGGATTCATTGTTGTCATCCACATCATCTCCGGATCATTTTCACCAAGTCCCTTGGAGCGCTGGATGTTTGACGGTTTTTTGCCTGCTAAATCTTCGCGCAAAATGCGCGCCTTTTCTGATTCGCTGTATGCAAACCACGTCTTATCCTTATAAGTGATCTCAAACAGCGGCGACTCAGCAATATACACATACCCATCACGGATCAACGTCGGGCAAAGGCGATATAACATCGTCAAAATTAATGTGCGGATCTGAAAGCCGTCATAATCGGCATCCGTACAGATCACGACCTTATTCCAACGTAGGTTATCAATGTCAAATGAAGAGAGCTCCTTGGATTTCTTGCCTTCGATCTCAACACCGCAGCCTAACACCTTCATAAGATCGGTAATGATCGGTGATGCAAAAATTTTATTATAATCCGCCTTCAGGCAGTTGAGTATCTTTCCGCGAACCGGCATAATGCCCTGAAACTCTGCATCGCGGCTAAGCTTTACTGATCCCAAAGCAGAATCACCCTCGACGATATACAGTTCACGAACACTGTTATCCTTACTGCGGCAGTCAACAAACTTCTGCACGCGATTTGCGATATCAACTTTTGCTACAAGATTCTTCTTGATGCTGCTTCTGGTCTTTTCTGCACTTTCACGGGCACGCTTATTAATAAGAACCTGCTCGGCAGCGCGATCAGCTTCCTGTTTGTTCTCAATAAACCATACCTGAAGTTTTTCTTTGAAAAAAGCAGTCATCGCTTCCTGTGTAAACTTAGAGTTAACAGATTTCTTCGTCTGATTTTCAAAACATCCGATCGTTGAAAAGCAGTTCGTAACAATAACAAGGCTGTCCTGTACATCCTGGAAGATTATTTTGCTTTCATTTTTCGTATACTTATTATTATCCCTAAGATACTTATCAAACGCTGCCACAAACCCGGAGCGAACCGCTCTATCAGGGCTTCCGCCATACTCAAGCCATGAAGAATTGTGATAATATTCTGCATGACTAAGCTGCTTGCTAAAGCAGAAAGATGCCGTAATTTTCAGTTTCATCTCCGGACGATTTTCTGCATCACGTCCGCGACGCTCAGCTTCCCAGAATACCGGCATAGTAAAAGCATTGTCGCCTGTCAATTCTTCAATATACTGCTTAATTCCGTCAGCATAGCAAAACTCTTCTGTCTCAAATCTATTGCCGATCTGATTGCGGAACCGAAATGTGATTCCTTTATTGACGACAGCCTGCCGACGCAAAACATCACGATAATAATCTGCAGGAATATTGATATCCGTGAAGACCTGTCTATCCGGTCTCCAATGAAAAATCGAACCTGTTTTTTTGCGATCAACTGGTTCTTTTTTCAGACCGCCTTTATTACGACCTTTTTCAAAATGAAGATCATACCGATATCCATCCCGACGTATGGTAGCATCAAAAAATTCAGATGCATACTGTGTTGCACATGAACCAAGACCATTCAGGCCGAGAGAATACTCATAGTTTTCGCCATTTTCTCCGTATTTACCACCGGCATACATCTCGCAAAATACAAGTTCCCAGTTATAGCGCTTCTCTTTTTCATTATAATCAACCGGACATCCGCGTCCAAAATCCTCTACTTCAACAGAAAGGTCCTCATAACGGGTAACAATAATGGTATCACCGTAACCTTCCCGCGCCTCATCGATCGCATTCGAAAGAATCTCAAAAACAGCATGCTTACAGCCCTCCAGATCGTCTGAGCCAAAAATAACGGCAGGGCGCTTACGAACGCGCTCCTCTCCTTTTAACATAGAGATACTGGAGTTATCATATTGATTGTTATTTCTTACAGCCATATATATCTACCACACTTGTCCATAGGATATCGACTTTATTATACCCATTTTGTGGAATAAAGTCAACCAAAACCACAATATATAGATAATTGCCGCCAATTCCTGGCGGCAATTACTGGTTATTTAATTTCCCAAAACTGTTTAAATGCAGTCGGGAGTGCTGCATGCGCATTAATTTGTTCCTCTTTTAACCAACGAAACCCACCGCTCTTTTCTGCAGATGTAATATATATTCCCCGCATATTCCACTTTACATGCGTAAAAATATGCTTTCTGTCAACGATACGTAAAATTTCACTGGGACGAAAGCCCATCGCTTCAATGCTATATAGTGCATCCTCTGTATTAAGCTTTCCTGAAACATTTGGAAATTGCCATAAACCTGCAAGAAGACCGGTGTTCTCTCTTTTCTGTAACGCATAATATCCGTCGCAAGATACAATAAATACTGTCATATCCTCTTCCCTGCGCTGCCGTTTTGGCTGTCTGACGGGCAGCTTTTCTGCATTTCCTGCTGCCCGACCTTTGCAAAACGCAACACAAGGACACTTTGCACAATCCGGCACCCTTCCCGGGCCGCAAATTGTCGCACCAAGCTCCATAAGCGCCTGTGTAAAATCTCCCGCCTGCGCGGGGTATATCTCGCAAAGCGAACTGTGCACCTTTTTCTTATATGCAGGATCATCGACCGGTGTACAATCATTCGTAAGACGGGCAATTAATCGCAAAACATTACCATCGACAGCAGGGGTAGGCATATCATACGATATTGAGCAGATCGCACCTGCTGTATAAACACCTATTCCCGGCAGAGATAAAACTGTGCAATAATCTTTTGGAAAACAACCGTTATAGTTTTCAATAATAATCTTTGCAGCCTTTTTAAGGTTACGTGCACGACTATAATAGCCAAGCCCCTCCCAAAGCTTAAAGAGCGCTTCATCCTCTGCCTGTGCAAGTGTATCTATGGTAGGAAAATGCTGTAAAAACCGAATATAATATCCCTTGACCGCCTCAACGCGCGTCTGTTGCAGCATAATCTCCGACAACCAAATATGATATGGATCCTTATCTGTTCGCCAGGGGAGCTCTCTTTTATTTTCCCGATACCAAGGCAGAAGTGTGTCGGGAAGTCTTGTAAAAATATCCTGATACATCCCAACACCTCCTTAATGCATATTTTATATCTCTCAAATTTTCCTGTCAAGAAAAATACCTGTTAAAATAATTGGTGATTTTTCAAAATAATGCTTGCATTTTTAAACTTAGTGTGCTATTATATGCAAGCGCGTTGAGCATAACGTGTATGCGCCGGTAGCTC